>JBQTJL010000146.1:0-5089 GCA_052387135.1 Methanobacteriota archaeon
CTTGCCCGGCGTGGATGAGCCGCGTCGCGAACCGTCGGCCCGCGGGTTCGACGTCCATGGGCCCCAAACCGCGTTCCGGATTTAAGCGTGTGGGGGTCCGGGCGACGGGCCGGCCGAAGGAAGGAACGGGGCGGCCCGGTCGTCGACGTAGAGGCGGGTCCCGCGCAGGCCGGGCTCGATGCGGACGAGGCCGGCCGCCGCGAGGGCGCCGATCGCGTGCGCGACGCTGGAACGCGAAGCGCCGGTCCGCGCGACGAGCCGTGCCGGCGACGAGCCGGGGCGCAGCACGACCTCGCCGAGGACCTTGCGGGACACGGGGCCGGCGAGCGCGACCAAGGCGCGACGTTCCCACGCGTCGCGGCCGGAGGCGCGCGAAAAGAGATGCAGGCGTCGTCCGCGCCCGACCCCGTCCGTGAGGCCGGCCCGAAGGAGGACGTCGGCGTGGTGCCGCGCGGTCTTGTAGTCGATCCGGAGCCGGGCTGCGAGCGCGTTCACCGTCACGCCGGGCTCCGCGTCGACCTCGGCGAGCACGCGCCGGCGCAGGGTCTGGTCGAGCACGTCGCCCGGGATGAGTCGGGGGAACCGCCGAGTCATGCGAGGGCCGCGGCCGTAGGACGAGAAAAGGGTTTTCGGAACGAACGGAAAACGTGGAGCGAGCCGTTAAATACGTCCCGTATCATGGCGACTCCGTGACGGTCCCGACCCCGGCGCCCGGCGACAAGGACAAGGAAGCGGAGGAGCCGGACGCCGAGGTCGAGGACGAGGAGACGCCGGTCGAGGCAGAGCCCGCCGCGGTCGAGGCCGAGCCCGCCGAGGACGAGAGGTTCGGCGAGGTCCCGGAAGGCTTCGTACCGCCGGACCGTCCCGGCCGTCAAGGCCCCGCGGGCGAGTTCGTGCGCGTGCGGCTCCCCGACCGCAAGAAGGGCGAGCTGTTCGGGATCGCGGACCAGCTGATGGGCGGGTCGCGCTTGAAGATCAACTGCGAGGACGGGAAGTCCCGCATGTGCCGGATCCCGGGCAAGATGAAGCGCCGCATGTGGATCCGTGAAGGGGACCTCTGCATCATCCGCCCCTGGGAATTCCAGGACGAGAAGGCGGACGTCGTGTGGCGCTACACGAAGACACAGGCGTCCTACCTTTCCCGGAAGGGGCTCATCCCGAAGCACATCGACGTCTTTTAGAGGGAAAGGCATACCCGCGGATTCCGCGGGTGTGGCTTCATCACACACCGCAGCCCTATAGGACGTCCCGCGGTGGGGTCTCGCATGCGCGGTGGCAGGGGGTTCTTGGTCGCCTTGTTCGTGATGGCTGGCGCAGCCGAGGCGAGCCGCGTCGAGGACGCGACGGGCCTCCGGTACCAGGAGGACGCGGGCGTCGAGGGCGACGCGCCGTCCTCGTGCGCGGACCTCGAGCCGGCCCGTGTCGTGACGGTCGCCACGGGCGCGCCCACGTTCGGGCTCCTCGTCCCGGAGGAGGATCCATCCGACCTCGTCCTCCTCGACGTCACCGGCTTCGTCGGCGTCCGTCTCGCGGTCGATCTCGTCCCGCAGGAAGGGAACCCCTTCTCGATCGATTTCGACGTCCGGTTCCCGGACTGCGAGACGAGCATCTTCGGAGCCGCGCCCTCGTCCTCCGGCGGAACCTCGACGTCGGCGTCCGCCTCGAGCCTCACGAAGACGGTCTTCGCGAAGAACCTCGTCGGGTACTCGTGCGAGGCGGGCCGATGGCACTTCGTCGTAAACCAGCTCGGGGACGCGGTCGCGCCCCCCGCCGCGATCCACGTCACGTGGACCGATGGCGCGGAGGAGGACGTCCCGCTCGCGAAGGTCACGCGCGCCACGGTCGCGCACTACTCGAGCGCCTCGAACCTGCACGTGACCGTCGCAGAGGCGCGCGCGGAGATCGACGCGCGGTGGGGTGGCCAGTTCAACCTCGGTTCCGGGCCGTGCGACGCGGTCCCGTTCGAGCCGCCGCTCCGCGACGGGAACCGCATCGAGTTCACGCCGCTTGCTCCCGAGCCCCACGTGATCCAGGTGTTCGTCTCGTCCCCGGCGCCGCCGCTTGGGCCAAGCCCCGCCTCGTGCCACGACATCTGTGGTGCCGCGTTCGGGCCCTTGATGGACACCGCCGGGTATGCGGCCGAAGCGAACCCGCGGTAGCCGGGGGCATCCGTGGTCGTCGACGTCCTTTCGTGGGAGTGGGCCCCGTCGCTCGTCGCGGCGACCCTGCTCGTCTTCCTCGGCGTAGGGATCCTGGGCCTCGACGCGGGCCGCGCCGCAAACCGCGCGTTCGCCCTGTTCCTCGTCTTCCGCTCGGGCGGCATCGTGCTGGGCGCGTTCCGCGGCGCCGCGACCGAGCCCGTGCTCGTCGCGTATTTCCAGGCGTTGATCCCCTACTTCGTGATCCCGGTCGTGCCGCTCCTTCTCCTCTTCCTTTCGCACTACCCGCGGTCGCGGGGCCCGCTCGCGGGCCGTCGAGGGCCGCTCGTCCTCCTACTCGTCGTCGTCGCGGCGGAGGTCCTCTACGCGACCGACCACGCGCGCTTCTGGACCGTGGTCCCGGGGGTGGCCGCCGGTCGGTTCACGTCCGCGGGGGCGGGCTTCGAGTACGCGTCCTTCGGGCCCCTCGTATTGTTCCTGGCGCTGCAGTTTCCGGTGATGGGCCTCGTCGCCCTGTGGTTCTCGCGGGAGTTCGTGCGGCGCGAGCCCGGCTCGCCGCGGTACTCGTTGGCGCTTGTCGCCGCCGGTTTCCTCGTGAACGCGCTCTTCGACGGGACGCTGCAGCTTGCCGCGGCGGCGCGCCTCGTCGCTGCGGGCGAGCCGTTCCCGTGGCTTCCCGGGGGGTGGGCGTTCGCCGTCCTTCCGAGCCTCACGCTGGTCCCGGCCCTCGCGGCCGTCGTCGTCCTTTCGCGGCGGGGCCTCGCGCCCTCCGACCCGGCCCGCCGTCGCGAGACGTTCCGCATCCTCGCCGCGTCGCCGTTCCCCGTCGCGTCGGCCGTGGCGCTTTCCCTGTCCGGCGCCGAATCCGCGTTCCTCGGTGGCCCCTTCGCCCCGGCCGTCGTCGGGTTCTGGCGCCTCTCGCTCCCGGTCCTCGTGTCCTACGCGCTCCTGCGGCACTCGCTCTTCGACATCGACGCCCGCGTCAAGTGGATGTTCTCGCGGGGCACGGTCGCGGCGGCCTTCGCCGCCGTGTTCTTCGTCGCAAGCGAAGGGACCGAGGCCGTGCTCGAGGCGTGGGCCGGCCCGTGGGTGGGCCTCGGCGCCGCCGCCGCGCTCACGGTCGTCGTGGGCCCCCTGCAGCGCTTCGGCGAGCGCGTCGCGGCGCGCGCGATGCCGGACACCGTCGCGATCGACGACCCGGACCGCGCCCGGAGGCTCCGCCTCTACGAAGAGCAGTTCCGGCTCGCGGCGGACGACGGGGCCCTCACCGCGAAGGAACGCGCGATGCTGGATCGCCTCCGCGAGCGCCTCGGGCTCACCGCGGACGAGGCCGGGCGCGCAGAGCGCCGCGCGGGCCCGGCCCCGGCATGACGCGCCCGCGTCACACCGCGACGAGGCGGACGTTCGTCGTGAACGTCGCCGTGGCCTGCCCGTCGTTGTTCTCCGCGATCACCTTGATCTCGGCGTTCGTCTTCGTTGCGCCGATGTTCCACGTGAACGTGAAGGAGCCGCCCGTGATCGAGGAGCCCTTTAGCACGTTGTCCTCGTAGACCTTGACGCTGCGGATCCCGGACCCGGAGTCGGTCGCCGAGCCTTGCACGCAGACCTGGTCGACATAGGAGGCGACGCCGACGCCCACGTCGACCTCGGTGCAGCCGACGTAGACCGAGCCCGTCTCGGGGTGGTCCACCGTGAGCGACGGCGGCGTCCCGTCCAGCGCAAAGTCGATGAATCGGTTCAGCGTGTTCCCGAGGTTCCAGTGGTTCGTGAGGTAGTTCGATCCGGTCGGGCTCCGGTGGAAGTAGTCGTCGTTGCCGCAGTCGTACGGCTCCTCGAGGACCCCGTTGATCGTGCGCTTCGCGCACCAGGACGTCGAGTAGCGCCACCCGTCGGGCCCGCCGTCGTCGTAGCACAGGATGTCGTAGCCGTCGTAGCAGTGCCAGCCGCCCGTATCGTGCGGGGCCGAGAGCTGGACCGCGCCCATGTTGTGGCTCACTTCGTGGAGCCACACGCGGGTCGAGGTCGAGCTGTAGCTGATCGCGAGGTGGACGCGGGCGGCGTTCCCGTTGTTGAGGTTCGATGCGGACAGGCTGTCGTCGTTCTCGATCTGCCCTTGGCCGCCGCAGGAGCCTCCGACGCAGTCGTCGTAGAAGACCCAGTACTTCACCTTCCGGTCCGTGTAGCCCTTCGCCTGGAGGTCGGCCGCGATGGTCGCATACGAATCGGAGTTCTTCGACGTGGGCAGGACCTCGTTCTTCACCTCGATCGCGCCGCTCACGCATTTCACCTTGAGGCTCGCGGCGCCTCCGGTTCGGACCGCGGCCTCGTTCAAGACGGTGTTCGCGTTCGCGCTCATCGTGCGGATCGTCGAGAGCATCGTCGAATACCGGTCGGAGTCGTCGGAGGCACGCGCGTAGATCACCTGGATGAAGTAGGTGCCGGCGCTGCCGGTCACGCATTTTACGGGTTTCGTGTCGGCGGGCGTGCCCCCGTCCGAAAACGGCACGGCCTCGCCGTCCTCGTCCCGGGGCGTGGCGCCGGGCGCGTCCGCATCGGGCCCGTGCGTGAACCCGAGGAGCCGGCCGTCCGCCGCGAAGACCGCGAGGAGCCCGTCCGCGCGTAGACAGGCGACTCCGGTCACCGGATATTCCGTGGGGGGCGAGACGCACCCCGCCTCGGCGACCTCGAACGGCGACGGCTGCGCCGTCGTCGGGACCGCCGCCGACGGAAGGACGATCGTCAACACAAGCACCGACAACGCGACCCGGCTCCGCTCGCCGACCATACATTCGCCTCCCAAGGCCAGGCCGAAGGTGGCGGCGGAGTCTAAAAAGCGTTTTCCGCATCCGGCGGACGAAGGGGGCGTTCTTCTGAAGACGGACGCGGGGCGGGCGACCGGGACGAAGTCGCAGTAGTTCCGGAATCGCTCC
>JBQTJL010000147.1:0-4544 GCA_052387135.1 Methanobacteriota archaeon
CGCGGCATGTTCGCTCGCGCTCGTCGTGGGCCTTCGCGTCGCGGGCTTGTGGCCGACGGCGGACCTGATGCCCGCGATGGTCCTTTCCGGCCTCGCTGATCCTTCGACGTGGGCCCCGCTCGCCGCCCTTGCCGCCGTCCCCGGGATCGTGCGCCGATGATCCGCTGCAAGGAGGTCGTGGTGCGGTTTCCGGCCGGAGCGGCCGTCGGGCCGTTCACGTTCGAGGCCGGACCCGGCGTCACGCTGCTTACGGGACCGTCGGGCTGCGGGAAGAGCACGCTGCTTCGCGCGATCTCCGGCGTGATCCCTGCGGTGTCCCCGGCCACCGTCGAGGGCTTCGTGTCGCTCGCGGACCGCGACCCCACGGCGATCCCTCCGGCGGAGCGCCCGCAGGTGTTCGCCTGGCTCCCGCAGGACCTCGCGGCGATCGCGACCACGCCGTGGGAGGAGGTCGCCTTCGCCCTCGAACGATGCGGCCTCCCACCCCGCGAGACGCAGGCGCGGGTCGACGAGTGGCTGGGACGGCTCGGGGCGCGCTCGCTTTCGCACCGGCCGGTCGCAGACCTTTCCGGGGGCGAACGGGCGCGCGTGCTCGTTGCCGCGGCGCTGGCACCCGGACCGCGCGTGCTCCTCCTCGACGAGCCCCTGGCGCAGCTTGACCCGTGGGCCCGCGACGACTTCCTCGACGCGCTCGAGGAGGCGGTCCCGCCGGGGACCATCGTGCTCGCGGCAACGCATCGCCCCGAACTCTGGGACATCCCGCACGACGAGGTCCGCATCGCGGAAGACGCGGGCCCGCAGGAGGCGGCCCGGCTTTCCCCGGCGCCGCCCGGCCCGCCGGTCGCGAACCTTTCCGGCGCCACGGTCGCGGGGCGGCCCGGCGCGGGACCCTTCGACGTCGCGGTCGGGGCCGGCGAAGCGGTCGCGGTCGCCGGGGACAACGGATCCGGAAAAACGACGATGCTGTGGCTCCTCGCGGGGCTCCTTCGACCTTCGTCCGGCACGGCTCGGCTCGCGGGACGCGATCCGGCCGTGATTTCGCCGCGCGAACGGGCCCGGCTCGTAGGCCTCGCCTTCCAAGAACCCGCGTGGCACCTCACCGCGGACTCGGTCCGGGACGAGGCCGCGCTCACGCTCGGCGCGCTCGGCGCGGATCCCCGACACGCGGACCGTTGGCTGTCCCGGTTCGGCCTTTCCCGGCTCGCCGACCGTCACCCGTGGGACCTTTCCGGCGGCGAGCGGCAGCGACTCGCGGTCGTGACGGCGCTCGCGCACGAGCCCGCGTTGGCGCTCCTCGACGAGCCCACGCGGGGGATGGACGCCCTGCATCGCGACGCGGTCCTCGCCTCCGTCCGCGAACGCACGGAGCGGGGGCTCGCGACGGTCGTCGTGACGCACGACGAACGGCTCGCCGCCGCGTTCCCGCGGAGGCTGCGCCTGTGAGGTCGACGCGGGCGTGGGTCGCGATCGGGACCTTGGGCGGGCTCGTCGCGGCACTCCGCGTGCCGTTCGCCTTCCTCCCCAGCGTGCAGCCGTCGACCGCCCTCGTGATCGCGGTGGGCCAGGGCATGGGGCCTGCGGTGGGCCTCGGCGTGGGCCTCATCGTGCCGCTTGCGAGCAACCTCTTCCTCGGGCACGGGCCGTGGACGATCTTCCAGGCCATCGCGTGGGGCGGCATCGGACTTGCGAGCGGGCTCCTTCCGAAGCTCCCGCGGTCGCTGCTCGTCGGCTGGGGCGTCGTCGCCTCCTTCGGCTTCGGCTTGGTCCTCGACTCGTGGGTCTGGTGGGCCTTCGCCGAGCCTCGCACGCTCGCGACGCTCATCCCCGTGCTCGCGCTGGGCATCCCGTTCAACATCGCCCACGCCGCGGCGACCGGGGGCGTCCTCGCCGTCGCCGGGCCGCGGCTTACGCGGATCCTGGAGAGGGGGAGGGTGAGGGTGCTTGGCGTCCCGGCCGCTCGACCGATGATCGTGACGAGTGACAGGTGATGCGCCGGCGCATTACCCGTCACCCATCACAGATCAGCGTTTCCGCTTGAGGTCCTCCACCGGCGCCTCCACGATCTCGATCGGGACCCGACGGAGCGTCGCGGCGTTTGCGGCGTCGAGGATATCGAGCGTGTCCTTCACGAGGTCGCGCGTGACGAACAGGGCGACGTCGAGCCCGAGTTCGGCCGCGTGGAACGTCGCGCGCGCGGCCGCGAACGAAAAATCGAGCCGGAGCCCGAGCCGGCCCACGACCACCTTCGCGCCGGCCCCGACGGCGCCGACGCGGGCCGGGGCCACGCTGCGGGCCGCAAGCTGCGACTGGAGCCGGCGCCCGTTCACGGCGCGGCTCCCGCCCTCTTCCGGGCCCGGGAGCCGCACGACCCACAGGCGCCCGGGGCGAAGCTCGACGACGCCGGCGAGGTCCCGGACGAGGACCTCGTCGTCCGGCTCCGCGGCATCGACCGCGCGCCCGACGCTCGCGGACGTCCGGCCGGCCCGCGCGACGAGCTCGCCGTCCTCCATGAAGAGCCCGACCGCCTCGCCCCGACGGATCCGCGTCTTCGCGATCGCGCTCGTCACGTCGACCACGGCGAGCGGCTCCAGCGCCTCGTCGACCGCGCGCTTCACGCTGCGGAGTCCTTCCTGCAAGGCCTGGACGCCGGACGGCGTCACGACCCGGCGGCCCGACCCTTCGGCGACGAGGCCGTCCCGCGAGAGCGCCGCGACGTGCCCCGAGACCGCCTGCGGCGTGACGCCCAAGGCCTTCGCCACGTCCCGGAGCGGCGCGTCGGGCCGCGAGACGAACTCGCGGAGGATCAGGAGCCGCGTGAGGAGGGTGCGGTCGCGGAGCGGGTGAGCCACGACCACGAATGGGCGTGATGGGTGATGAGTGATGCGGCCACGACGCATCACATATCACGTATCACATATCACCGATCAGGGAACGGCCCGACACGCGTCCCGCACGATCCCCACCGCAAGATCGATCTCCTCGCCGGTCACGGTGAGCGGAGGGATGAACCGGATGCCGGACTTGCCGCAAGGGAGGAGCACGAGCCCGCGTCGGAGCGATTCTTCGAGCACCCGGTCGCGCCGCTTCACGTCCGGCTCCCGGCCTTTCGCGTCCTTCACGAACTCGATCGCGACCATGAGCCCGCGGCCGCGGACGTCTCCAATCGCGGCCTGAGAGTCCTTCAGCGACGCGAGGGCGTCGATCAGGCGCTTGCCTTGCGTCGTGGCGTTTGCAAGGAGCTTCTCCTCCTCGATGACCTTCAGGGTGGCGACGCCGGCCGCGCAGGCGACCGGGTTCCCGCCGAACGTCGTCGAGTGCGCGCCGTCCACGCCGAAGGACAGCTCGTCCCGGATCACGGTCGCCCCGATCGGGAGTCCGGACGCGAGGCCCTTCGCGGTCGTGAGGATGTCCGGCGCCACGCCTTCGTGCTCGCAGGCGTACCACTTGCCGGTCCGTCCGTTCCCGCTCTGGACCTCGTCCGCGATGTACGCGATGCCGTGCCGTTCGCAGAGCTTCTTCAACGCGGGGAGGAACCCCTTCGGCGGCACGACGTAGCCGCCCTCGCCCTGGATCGTCTCCGTGAAGAAACAGCCGACCTCGTCCGGCGGGGCAACATGCTGGAAGAGGTACGCCTCGATGAAGTCGAGCGTCCGGTTCGTGAGCTCCCCGGGCTCGGCGTAGCCGTCGATCCCCCAAGGGTTCCGGTACGGGTTCGGGTACGGGACGTGCGTTGCGCCCGGGACCGTCGGGAAGTAGCGCGCGCGCTGGACGATCTTGCTCGACGTAAGCGACAGCGTGCCTTGCGTGCGGCCGTGGAACGCGCCCATGAACGCGAGCACCTGCGGCCGCCGCGTCGCCCATTTCACGGCTTTGAGCGCGGCCTCGTTCGCCTCGGTCCCCGAGTTCCCGAAGTAGACCTTCTTGCCGAAGCTCCCCGGCGTGATCTTCGCGAGGCGCTCCGCAAGGTCCACCTGCGACTCGTAGTAGAAGTCGGTGCCCGCAAAGTGCAGGAACTTTTCCGCCTGGTCCTTCACCGCCTGCACGATTTTCGGGTGCGCGTGCCCGGTGTTCAAGACGCCGACGCCCGAGGTGAAGTCGAGGAGGACCTCGCCGTCGATCCCGTACACCCAGGAGCCCCGCCCGTGCGAGATCGCGACCGGCGCGGTCTTCGTGGTCTTTGCGAGCGCCTCATGGTCGCGCTCGATGAGCTTCTTTGCCTTGGGGCCCGGGAGATCCGCGGGGACGGACGGCTTCACTTTCGATCCCTACCAGGACCCCAGCGCGACGGTTTATATAACGTTGGTGAATCCGGCGCTCCCGAGTACTTACTAAATAAGTAGAAAATAAGTATTCAGGGCTTTCGCCCTAGAGGAGAAGGACCCCCCACGAGAAGAAAGTCTGGGGTGTTGCCCCGCCCGCGCTTGGGCCCTAGAAGGAAAGCGGCAACGGATGCCCCCGTTTCGACGCCGGGGTCGAGATGCGCTCGTTACGACGGGCGTTTTGGATCAGGATGGAGGGCTTGCGCCCTAGCGGAGAAGGACCCC
>JBQTJL010000148.1:0-6513 GCA_052387135.1 Methanobacteriota archaeon
CCGCACCGGACCCGCTCGGCACCAGCCCTACGGACCTTCCGGAGATGCCGGGCCTCAACGCCTCGTTCGAGGTCTTCTGGCGCGGCGACGGGACCACGCGCGTCGCCGCCACCGCGTGGGTGCCGGACGGCGCGACGACCGTCCTTCTGGCGGTGCATGGCAGCTCCGGCTGGCACAAGCGCGTCGAATGGGACCTGCTGACCGTCCCCGGCTACTCGCTGGGCGCGCACGAGGCGTCCGTGGGCCGGGCGTTCGTCTCGATCGACCGTCCGGGGGTGGGCGAAAGCCCCGGAACGAGCCCGCCGGGGGGGACGTATGCGGACGACATGCTCGTCATCCACCAAGTTGCGCGGGCGCTGCGCGCCGGGACCTATGCTGTCGAGGGAGGCGCCCCCGCGGCATTCTCGAACGTCGTCGGCATCGGGCACTCGCGCGGTGCCGGGCTCGTCGTTGCCACGCAAGCCCATCACGGAAGTTTTGACGCAGTCGTCCCCGCCGCCGGCGCAACGCTGACGGGGCCCGGCAAGGCGTGGCGGGAGTGCTACGAGAGCGGACCGTGCCGTGACGATCCCCACCAGCCCTGGGAGTTCTTCGTGCTGGAGAACGCCGACCCGCGTGTCGTGGCGGACGTCATGGACTGGGCGCCCGTGTCCCGCGCAGACGGACCCACACGTGGCCTCCTCGGACCCGAGTCCCCCACGATGATGAGGTCGCTCGTGCGCGTCCCGGTGCTCTTCATCTACGGCGCCGAAGACTTCACCTTCGACCGTGAGGCCATGGAGGACGCGCCGCGGCACTTCCCCAACGCGCCGCGCGCGGACATGGTGATGCTCGAAGCAACGGGCCACAACGTCTTCCACCACTACACGAAGGACGAGGCATTCACCCGACTGGATGCGTGGCTCGCCGAGGTGAGACTGTGAATCCACGTCCTCGCGCGCTGCTCGCGCTTGCGTTCCTCGCCCCCGCCATCGCCGGCTGCCTCGCCGCGCCCGCCGGCCCTCGAGCCGCCGCGGACGACGCGCTCCCGTCGTGGCACTACCGCTGCCCCGGCGCCCCCGTCGCGGGCCCCGAGCCCTGCGCGGAGGTCATCTCCCGGGAGGGTGAGGTGACGGCCGAACTGACCGTCGCGACGCACCCGCGGGACCCGCGCATCACTGCGGTCGCGGTCACGGTCGGCGAGCCCGCCGCGGACTACGTCCTGAACGCGCTCGCGGACCAATCGCCGCCGATCACGGGCTGCCGAGTCGCGGTCTACGTCACGCGCGACGCGGGCGACACCTGGACGCAGAGCGTCCCGCCGCGGCCCGCCCTCCCGCCGAGCGCGCCGGACCCGTTCGTGCATCGCTGCACGAGCGACCCCGCGGTCGTCTTCGACGACGACGGCGCGCTCCACCTCGCCTTCTTCGACGGCCCGCAGACGGCGCGCCGCTGGCTCTCCGGCGCGGTCGGGGACGCCGCGGGCGGGCCCACCGGGGGCGTCGGCGGAGAGTACGCCCACCGCGTCCACTTCACGCGCTCGACCGACCTCGGCGGGAAGTGGACGGAGCCCGTCCTCCTTGCGCCGAACGGCGGGCACCCGTGGATCGCGTTCCACCACGGAGTCCTCTACGTGACGTGGCAGAACTACGAGGACGCGGACGAGCCGCGCTGGTATTCCGAGGGGACGTCCGACGTCGCGTGGAGCTCCGACGCTGGAGCGTCCTGGACCCAGCTCGATCCCGCGCGGCGACCGCGGTGCCACGTGCCGCCAGCCGTCGTGCGCGGCGGGGACGAGCTCTACTTCGCCTGCTGGCGCTCGACGCGGGACCGGCCGGCGCCGGACGACGAGCGCGTCGCGTTCTATCGGCTCGAACCGGGCGCCGCGACCCTCGAGCCGCGCGGCGAGGTCATCCTGCCGGAAAACGACATCGTCTGGCCGTTCGTCGCGAGCGCGCCGGACGGCCGCCTCGTGCTCCGCGCCGTGCTGCTCCACGGCGGCGTCTTCCAGACGTACATCAGCACGAGCGTCGACGGCGCGCGCACTTGGTCGGCGCCGCTCGACGTCCGCGACGTGCTCCCGGAGACGTGGGACGGCGCGGGCGCGTTCGTGGGGACGCCGGGCCCGGACGGCTCCTACCACCTGCTGCTTCGCCTCTACCGGAACTCCGAGGACGGGACGCGGAGCCGCGAGCTGCGGCACGTCGTGCTCGACCGGGAGCTCCTCCCGCTGCACGCGCGGACGTTCGAGTCGTGGACGCTCGGCGCGCCCGACCCTGCGCCGAGGCTCGGGGGGAGCACGATGGGGAACGGGCTCTTCGCCATGGCTTGGGCGGGCGACCGGGCGCTGATGGCGTACTCGCAGGATTGGGTCGACGGCGTGCTCAAGGTGACCACGATCGAGGCGTCGGGGGAAGGTTAGATGCGCGTCCGCCCTTCCAGACGCGGAGGAGCCAGGCCGCCACCTGCGCCTGGGCGGGGATTGAGCACCGTCTCGCTGTTCTGCAACCCTTAAGCGCCACCGCCCCGCTCGTCGCTCGGATGGGACGCACGACCGCCGGGAGGCAGCCGGCGAGGGCGGGCGTGAGGAGCAAGAGGGCGAGGACGGCCCGATTCACGCCTCTCCGTACAGCGGCGTGACCGTTACGTCGTACGTTGTCATCGCGCCGCTTTCGCTCTGCATCCAGATCGTGCAGCCGGCGACGCACCGGGTCATGTCCAGCAGCACGACCGCGCCGTAGGCGTTGTCGTACGCGCCCGTCACCCATTCGCCAGCGGCATCGTAGATTTCGAGGAACGCGACCCACAACGCGTGCGACGGGGCGTCGCGCTCGCGGAACTCGACCTTCACCGCCGTCGCGTCACGCGGCACGTCGACCGCGACCTGCTTCCACGAGACGCCCGCCTCGTCGAGCGGAGACGCTGGCCCGGGGAGCCCGCGCGGCGGCCGCCCCACGGGATCGGTCCCTGCTGGGAACTCGATCGAGGCCGTCAGAGGCTCGCCCGCGACAAGGCCGAGCGCCTGCGGCTCGAGCGCCTGGCCCGCCGCCCGCTTCGCTTCGCGGCCCGCCTCCAGCGCGGCCCGGTCCTCGCCCGCGCGGACGAGCGCGAGGGCGCGCTCTGCGGCGTCGCGGGCCTCGCGGGGCGCGTCGTCGCCGAGCGCGAGCACGTCCAACGCGAAACCGACCGCGTGGTTGCGCTGCAGCAACTGCTTGTCGGAGGGGCTGAACTCGAGGAGCGCGTGGCGGTACGTCATCGGCCCGATGGTCGAGTCCCACACCCAGTTGAATTGGTAGGAAGGCGCCCCGTGCTCAAGGATGGTCCCCGAGTCGTGCGGGTGCATGAGGCCGAAGCTGTGGCCGAGCTCGTGGACGAAGTTGACGTTCCAGTATCGCCAGAAGATCTCGGGATCCCCACGCGATTCGGCGAACGTGCAGACCGGAGCGGGCACACGCAGGCAGGGCGCCAGGCCGTCCGCGATGTTGAAGAACGCGGCCCACGAGTCGCCCCACTCGTCGGCGGCCGAGAAGGCGTGCACGGTCGTGGACGGTTCCCCGAACCAGAACGCGAAGGTGGGGTACACCACGGGCCCCTGCTCCGAGGGGACGTATTGGTCCCAGTGGTCGCGGAAGTACTTCTTTAGGATCCCCATGTCGACGTCGTCGCGGTCGTATCGCTCCTTGGCGTCCTGCACCGCCGCCGCGAGGGCGGGGTCGTCGTCGGGGAGCACGATGTAGGTGAACGGCATCTCCACGTCCGCCCACGGTGCGAGGTCGCGCAGGGCCCGCGTGATCCCATCCTCGTTGGTGCGCGCCTCGAGGTCCTCTGCGTGCAGGCCCCGCAGCGGGCTCGCAGGGTTCATGACCGACGCCCGGTCCACGATGACGTAGGTCGGAAGCACGTAGCGATCGGCGTACTTGATGGGGTACCGGGGGTCGCGGGCCCAGACCATACTCACCGCGTCCACGACGTTGCGCCCCAGGTTCGCGTAGAACGTGTCGATGTCGCCGGCGTAGTCCCAGATCGGTCCGTCCGGCACATCCGCGAGGATCTCGTCCCAATCTCCGGTGAAGCGGAGCCACGGTCGGTAGTCCCACGAGTTCGGCGCGGCGCCCACGTCGAGGAACACGAAGTCGTACTGGCCGCCCCAGGCCCGCAGGTCGGTGCTGGTCGCGACCCCCCGCGCTCCGGACCACTTGTCGCCGGCGCCGATCGTGTACTGGTGGTACGAATCCCGCGGGAGGTAGGCGTTGGTGTACGAATCGAGCAAAAAGATGGTAGGTCCGGGGCCGTCGAAGGCCAGCCCGTGCGCGGCACGGTTCGTCTCGATCCAGTCCTCGAGGGCCAGCGCGTCGATGCGCGTGATGTCGCCGCACGCGGGCGGGGGCAAGGCGGAGGGCGGCAGGACCGGCACGGCCGGGACCTCGACGGGGCCCGCCGGGCAGACGCGTTGCTCGCCGGCCCGGTCGTAGTCCGCGAGGAACGCGTCCGGGGGGTCGCTCACGCCCACGGAGGCCGCGAAGGAGAAGAGCTCCCGGGCGAAGGCCTCGGGCGCCTCGTGTAGCTGGTATCGCACGTCGTACTGGAGGCGTTCGCGCTCGATGCTCGCCGTGACGAAGGCCCGCTGGACCTTGAACACGGGGGCCGGCGGCCCGAGGTGGGACGCGAGCGCGGCGGCGTCGAAGCCCTCGAAGCCCACCGCGACGACGTGCACGGGCAGCTCGAGGACGAAGGTCGCTTCCACGCCCCGGGCCGGCGCGGGGCCATCCGACAGGCACCCCGCGAGCGCGGGCGCGACGAGCGCGAGGGCGAGGAGGGTGCGCAGGGCTCCGGCCCGTCGCGTCACGAGAGCACCAGCCGCAGCGGGAAGTCCGTGGGCGGGGTTTGGAAGTTCATCACCACCGCCCGCCACGCGCCCTGGTCCCCTTCCTGGAGCTCGAAGGCGAAAACCTCGGGCTTGGCGAGGGTGGCCGCGTCGTAGGGGTCGCCCTGGGCGTCGTAGAGCATGAGGTCGAGGTCGGAGGTCTCCGGTGTGGGGCCCGCCGTCGCCCACTCCAGGCGGCCCTCGACGAAGCGCGTGCCCGGGGGGACCTCGAAGTCGAACGTGTCGGACGCGAGGTCGCGCGCCACCCCCTCCGCGGCCGGGTGGGGGTCCGCGCCGTAGTACGGCACCTCCACGCGGCCCGCGAAGTCGTAGGCCACGGGCTCGCGGAGGCCCTCGGGCACGCCGGGAGCAGGAAGGTCCCTGCCCGGGAGCACGTCGCGGAGCCGGGGCCCCTCCTGCTGGATGACCACGGTGGTCTCGCCCAGGACGTGGCTCCCGGCCGCGTCGGTGCAGGCCGGGCAGCCGTCCGCGTAGACGACGTGGACGTTGCCTTCGTGCTCCACCATGTCCATGAAATCGCGCAGGTTGCGGCACGGGCTGGAGCCGCCATGGAGCCAGATGCAGCCCCGCTGCACGGGGTCCTCGTCCGTGGTGACCTGCGTTGTGACGATGAGCGGATCCGCGGCCGTCGCCCCGGGGACGTGCGCGACGTAGAGGTTCCAGATCGTCCCGTTCCCAGCGAAGGAGGGGTCGTCGGTGGGGTGGCCTTCGTCCCTCCAACGGTCCGCCGGGGCCGTGGCGCCGATGTAGGCGATGCTGACCCGCCCCGCCTCGCCCGCCACGATGTCCGGGAAGACGAGGCTCGTGATGCCGGGGGCGCTCACCCGCGCCCCGTCGGTCCACGTGGCCCCGACGTCCTGCGAGACGGAGAGGTGGAGCTGGCTGTCGTTGCCGATCCACACCGCGTACACGTTGTCGGCCGCGTCCACGGCCATCATGGGGTCCAGGCCCCACGGCACCGCGCCGCGGGCGGCGAGCTCCGCGACGCGTTCCCAGGTCGCGCCCCCGTCCAGGCTGCGAGCGACCCAAAGCGCCTCGCACGACGCCGCGTAGGACGCGACGAAGGCGGCACCCCCGGACGTCACCACCGCGGGAGAGGCGACGCCGCCGAAGCAGCCCCGCTCGCTCACGCGGGCATGGGCCGCGAAGGTGCGGCCGCCGTCGTTGCTCACGGCGACGTTGACGCCGTCGGTGGCGGAGGCGGGCAGCGCGAAGCTTTCCCGGGCGGCGTTGTAGACCATGTAGAGGAGGTTCGGGTAGCCGCTCGTCGCGACGCCCGGCGGCGGGGGGCCCGTGGTGAGCTTCTGGTGGTCGACCATCGGGAGGCCGACGGCGGGGTTCGCGCTCCACGACGCGCCCTGGTTGTCGGTCCACGCCAGCCACACGTTGGGGAAGAGGGGCGGCACCACGTTCATCCGCGAGTTGAAGACGCGGCCGGTTGTGGTGTCCACCCAGAGGAACGGGTCGAAGTCGAGGGGCGGGCCGGAGATGCCGTCGTCGAGCATCTGCCACGACGCCCCGCCGTCGCGGCTGCGGAGCACGTTCGACTGCTCGCCCACCGTGAAGATGGTCCCGTCGCTCGTCACGACCAGCGTCGGCACGCCGCCGCGGGAGCCCGTGGGAGGGATGCTGCAGGCAGTGTCCGCGAA
>JBQTJL010000149.1:0-5041 GCA_052387135.1 Methanobacteriota archaeon
ATCGCGCCGGGACACGCCGCGGCTCGTCGCGATCGTGGGCGCGGCCGGCGTGTTCCTCGTCGTGATCCTCTACCGCTGGCGGTTCCTCGACGACCCGCTGAACCTCTACTCGCGCGCGCACATGCTGTTCTTCTTCTATGCGGCGGTCCTTGCCGGCCTCGCGCTATCGCGCCTCCGGCTCGCGTTCGCCGCCGGCGTCGCCGCGACCCGCGGGCTCGGGCGCGTCCGCGGTGCGCCCCTCCTCGCGTCGTCCACGATCGCGCTGCTCCTCGTCGCCGCGACGACCACGCAGGCCGTCGAATGGCACATCGGGACGCCGTTCTACTTCGTGGTCCAGGCGGACGACGTCGAGACGTACGAGTGGATCGCCCGCGAGGTCCCGGCGCGCTACGACAAGACGCTGATGCACCCATGGAAGGCTCCGGCGTACAACGCGATCACGGGCCACCGCGTCTACACGGTGCTCTATCCGGGCGACCCGCCGGTGAACCAGGACGCGGCGACCGCGTGGCTTGCGGGCGGAGGCTCGGACGTCCGGTTCCTCCTCCGGAACGGCATCACCATGGTCGTCCTTACGGACAACGAGACGTTTGGCGAGGTCCCGAACATGGACCGCGTCCGCGGCGGCGTGTACCTGCTGGAGGCGCGCTGGCTCCCGTTCGTCGGGAGGGTCTCGTGATGGCGGACGCGCTCCATGTGGTCGCGGGCTCGCTCGCGGTCTTCGTGCTCCCCGGCCTCCCGTGGACCTACGCGCTCTTCCCGCGAGACGCCCTCGAGGGACCGGCGCGGGCCGCGCTCACGGTCGTCTTCTCCCTCGTCCTCGTCGTGGGCGTCCTGCACCTTTCGAACGTGCTCCTCGACGTGCCCATGGGCTATCCGCAGATGATCCTCACGATCGTCCTCGTCGCGGCGGCGGGGACCGCGGTCGCGGTGCGGCGCGCGCTCGAGGAGCGGTTCGCCGAGGCCGTCCGGAGCGCGGCGGCCCGTCGGGAGGCGTAGCGTGTATCCGCTCGCGCACGTCGGCGTCCCGACGGCGATCGCGTTCTTCGGCCTCCGCGACCGGCTCCGCGTCGACTACCGCGCGCTGTGGGTCGGGGCGCTCCTCCCGGACGCCGTCGACAAGGGCGTGCTCTTCCCGCTCGGGCTCGCCGGCTCGAAGGGCGCCGGCCACACGCTGCTTGCGGCCTTCGCCGCCGCCGCCCTCGCGGTCGCGCTCGCCGGCGCATGGCGCATCGCGGCCGCGTCGCTTTCTGCGGGCATCCTCTCGCACCTGCTCCTCGACGCCCCCTGGATGGACCTGCGCCTCTGGTTGTGGCCGGCGTTCGGCTTCGGGTTCCCGGAGTACGCATTCGAGCCGGGCGACAACCCCGGCCGCCTCATCCGAGACCCCGTCCTCGTCGTCGGGGAATCGATCGGACTCCTCCTTCTCGCGCTCGTCGCGTGGCGGGCCCGCCTCCACCGGCGCCGCGAGGCCGCCGCCTTGACCCGGACGGGTTCGCTTTCCGGGCGTGGCCTTTAAGGGGGGGCGCGCGGATGGCGCGCGGGGGAGCCATCTGGGACTCGGCGAGACGCTTCCGTTCCACCTGAACTTCTACCAGGCGCTCGTCGTCGCCGCGTTCGTGGGCTTCGAAGGCACGTTCCTTGCGATGCCGCGGATCCTCGTGAAGCTCCGGGGCGCCGGCATCGTCGGCCGCGACGTGAACAAGCCGGGGCGGCCCGAGATCCCCGAGATGGGCGGGATCGGGATCTTCCTCGGGTTCAACGCCGGCGTGTTCGCGCTCCTTCTTGCGTTCCCGGTCGAGGCCGAGACGCAGATCCTGGTCCTTGCGGCGCTCATCACGTGCGCCGGGGCCGCGATGACCGGCGTGATCGACGACTTGATCGAGCTTCGGCAGCGGTTCAAGGCGTTCATCCCGCTCGTCTTCGCGGCGCCCCTCGCCATCTACCTCCCGTCGTACGAAGTACGGTTTCCGTTCGCGGGCGAGGTCGATTTCGGCCTCTCGTATCCGCTGCTCCTCGTGCCGTTGGGGATCGCGTGCGCGGCAAACAGCTTCAACATGCTCGAAGGCTACAACGGGCTCGGCGCCGGGCTCGGTCTCATCATGACGGCGACGCTCTCGGTCCTCGTCGTCCTCGAAGGCCGCACCGAAGCGCTCATCCTTCTCCTGCCGCTCGGCGGCGCGCTGCTGGCGTTCCTGTTCTTCAACAAATACCCCGCGCACGTCTTCCCCGGCGACACCATGACGCTGCTCGTGGGCGCGGTCCTCGCGGCGGCGGCGATGATCGGGAAGGTCGAGTTCTGGGGCGCCGTCCTGTTCGTGCCGCACATCGCCGAGTTCTGGCTGAAGGCCCGCGGCCGGTTCGAGGCGGAGAACTTCGCGAAGCGTGTCGTCTCGAACCCGCACGACCCGCCGGTCCTCGGGTACGACGGACCGACCGAGTCGTTGACGCATGCCGTGCTGAAACGGTTCACCTGCACGGAGCGGGGGCTCGTGCGGCGCTTCTGGGCCGGCGAGGTCGCGCTCTCGATGCTCGTCGTCGCGGGATACCTGGCGTCCGCTGTCCTCTAGAAGGCACGGGCCCGCCAGAAGGTCGGCGGGCCTACAGAAGTTCGCGGTAGAGCGCGGCCGTCGCCGAAAGCATCGCTTCCGCCGAGAAACGCTCGGCGCGCTTCCGGCCGGTCGCGCCGAGGTCCCGCGAAAGGTCGGGGTCGCTGAGGAGGCGTTCGAGCGCCGCGACGAGCGCCGCGTCGTCCCCCTTCGGCACGAGGATCCCGGCGTCGTCCTCGCCGAGGTGCTCGGGGACGCCCCCGACGCCGGTCGCGACGATCGGGATTCCGCAGGCCATCGCCTCGACGAGGAGGCGGGGGGACGGCTCGGTCTCGGACGGGACGGCGAGCACGTCGGCGGACTTCGCGACCCCGGCGATCCCGTTCCGGTGCTGGAGGACGTGGAGCCAAGGATCGCCGCGTTCTGCGAGCCACGGGGCGAGCGCTCCTTCCCCCGCGACGACGAGCGAGGCGGACACCCCACGGCGGCGGAGCTCCGCGACGGCCGCATGCAGGCGCCGCACCCCACGTCCGCGCTCGAGGCGGCCGGCAAACAGGATCCGCGGGCGCTCGCCCGGAAGCTCGACCGCGGGCGCGTCCGCGGCGGCCCGGACGTCGAAGCCCTCGGGGATCGTCACGAACTGCTCGGGCCGCCCGATCTCGGTCGAAAGGTAGATGCGCGAGAGCGACCGCGAGCCCGCGACGTAGCGGGCGGTGTCCGGCGCGAGGCGCCGCTCGACCTCGACGACGAACCGCCGGAGCGGCCACGAGCGGCCCGCGCCGAACGGGACGCCGTGCAACGAGTACACGACGGGGATGCCGAACCGGCGGGCGGCGAGGCGTCCGACGGCGGCGGCCTCGGTCGAATGCACGTGGAGGATGTCGGGTCGTGTTTCCTCGAGGTGGCGGCGGAACTCGGCGATCGCAAGCGGCATCCGCGCGGCGTCGTAGTGGCGAAGGTTCCGGATCCACGTGCGGGGCACGGCCGCGCCGTCCAGCCTGCCCCCGCCGTCCGCGCCTCCTGCCGAGCCGTGGGCGAGCGTGAAGCGGAAGTGACCGGCAAGCCCCCCGAGCTCGGCCGCGAGGCGCGGCTCGAGGCCGCCGCGGCGAAGGTGCGGGACGAGGTGGAGGACGTGGGGCGGCATGGGTCATCCGCCCTTTTGGAGGATCGCACGGTAGACGTCGTCCGTCGCTTCGATCATCGCCTCGCGGGAGAAGAGCTCGGCGCGCTTCGCTCCGGCCGCGCCGAGCTCGCGCCGAAGGTCCGCATCGGAGAGGGCGCGACGCAGCGCCTCCGCGAGCGCGCGGCCGTCGCCGGCCGGGACGAGGAGCCCCGCCTCGTCGTCGCCGATCTGGTCGGGGATTCCGCCGACGCGCGTGGCGACGACCGGCACGCCTGCGGCCATGGCGGCCGTGATCGATCGCGGCGTGCCTTCGAGCTCGGAGGGAAGCGCGAGGAGGTCGCACGCCTTGATCACTGCGGGCAAGTCGTCCCGGTAGCCGAGGCGGTGGAGCCAAGGGCCGGCTCGCTCGTCGATCGCCGAGGCGAGCGGGCCTTCGCCTGCGACCAGGAGTTCGGCCGCGATCCCGTCCGAGCGAAGGCGGCGGACGGACTCGACGAGCTCGAGGATCCCCTTGCCTTCGACGAGCCGGCCCGCGTAAACGACGCGGGGGCGCTTCCCGGGAAGCGCGGCGGGCGCCGCCGCCCGCACGCTCTCGAGATCGATGCCGCTGGGGACGATCGCGTACTGTTCGGGGCGCCCGATCCCCGCCGCAAGATATGCGTCCCGGATCGCGGTCGCGTTCGCGACGAACCGGGTGGTCGCGGATGCGAGTCGGCGCTCGAGCCCGAGCACCATCGCGCGGAGCGGCCACGCTCGCCCGGCTCCGAACGGCATCCCGTGCAGCGTGTACACGACCGGGATGCCGGTGCCGCGGGCGGCAAGGCGCCCCACGACGCCGGCCTCGGTCGAGTGGACGTGGAGGATCTGCGTGCGTTCGCGCCGGAGGAGCCGTCGGACCGCCGCCACGGCAAGCGGCGCCGTGACCGGGTCGTAGTGCCGGAGCGTCGCGATGCGCGTCCGCGGGACGCCGATCGCGGACAGCGCTTCGACCATCTCGGGCTCGGACGCGGCCCCGTGCGCGAGGTGGAACGCGTAGCGGTCCCGGAGGCCGCGGATCTCCTCGAACGTCTTCTCCTCGGCCCCGCCGCGCATCCAGCGCGTGATGAGGTGGAGGATCCGGGGCCGGGAAAAGGTTTTGTCGCTCATGGGGCTATCCGGGTCCGTGCCGCCGCTGAACGCGCTTACGGTCGACGTCGAGGACTGGTTCCATCTCTTCGGGGCCGGCGAGTCGCTTTCCCGCGACAAGTGGGACGCGCTCCCCTCACGCGTCGAACGGAACACGGAGCGGCTCCTCTCGCTGTTCGACGCGGTCGGGGCGAAGGGCACGTTCTTCTTCCTGGGCTGGGTCGCGGAACGGCACCCGAAGCTC
>JBQTJL010000150.1:0-5693 GCA_052387135.1 Methanobacteriota archaeon
AAGGAGAAGCACCTTCTCTCCGACGAAGAAACCGGCGCCGGACCAGAGGCCGGCCCGGACCGCCTCGCCGTCGCCTCCGTGAAGGCGGCCCCGCGAGTAGGCGGCGTAGAGGCCGACGGATTTCGCGACCTCCTCGACGAGCGCCACCGAGGCGACGAGCACGGGAATCGTGACGAGGAGGGGCCACGAGAAGACGAGCGCCAGGAGCAAGAGCTCGGCCGCGAACACGAACGGGAGCGAGGCGATCCCAAGGACGAACAGGGACCTCGGGCGCCGGACGAGGCCCGCGATGCCGTCGAGCATCTTTGCCGCAAGACCGCGCGTCGAGAACTGTATCTCCTCGCGGACGAGCGACTCTCCGAACCGGAAGAGGCCGAGGCCCACGAGCGCGAGCGGCACGGTCGCGTAGAGGAACGAGGCGGTCGAGACCGGGATCCCCTTGAGATCCGCCGCGACGACCGAGACCGGGCTGATGAAGGCGATCGGGTGGACCTCGACGAAGATCGCGGGAAGGAAGAGGTACGTCGTCAAGACCACGGAAAGGAACACCGTAAGGAACGTCAATTCTTTGAAACTCCTCGCAACGAGCGCCGCGACGAGCTCGAGGCCCGCAAAGACGAGCGCGACTGGGAGCATCGCAAGGACCGTCCGATGGGACCCCCCGAGGGTCGCGGCAAGGACGAGGACTACGCCGATCATGAGGAAGAGGTGCGGAAGGCTCTTTCCCCAGACGATGGCGCGCGCCGAGACCGGCGCCGCAAGCAGGGCCTCCCCGAGGCGGTTCACGCGCTCCGTCATCACGCTCGCCCCCATCCCTTGGACGACGAAGTTCATCGGGATGAGGAACAGGAAGGCAAGGAGAAGCGAACGGAACGGGAACGGCGGCGACAGGTCGGCCGGGATCTGGGGGCCTTCGTCCGCGGTCACGCCGAGGACGTCCGCGAACCCGCCCGCGCCCGGCGATACCGGCGCGCCCGCTTCGGTCTCGTCCGGCGCGGGCCCTTCCCCGGCGCCGCCCGCGGCGGGCCCGCCGGATCCACCCGCGCCGCCGATCGCTCCCGCGGGCGTCCGGTCCGGGACGCGCTCGTACGTGAGGTTCACGCGGATCGGAAAGGCGGCGTCCGCGTCGCGCTCGCGCGCCATGAGGTCGAGCGTGTGCCTGCGGACGGCGTCGCGGAGCCGGAACGTCGCCGCGCGGCCCTTGTCGGTCGGCGCTTCCTCGACGCGAAGGCCCTCGACCCGAAGGTCCGCCGCGCCCGTCCGAAGGACGTCCGGCGCGTCCGGCACGACGACGAACGCAGGGTCTGCGGCGACCGCATCCCGGAGCGGGCTTTCGTCCGCGAACGCGACGCGGTACAGTCCGTCCTCGAAGTCGAGGCCTTGGTCGAGGGCGACCGGGAACAGCACGCCCGAAAGGACGAGGAGCGGCACCGCGACGGCGAGGCTCCGTCGGTCGAACTGGGCCCGGCGGCTTCGGGAGGATTCGAGCCTCGCGATGCGGAACAGGCCTTTCAACCACGTTCACCCGGTGACGACGGATATGCGGGGAGATGATGGAGATGGCGGAAATGAGGGAAATGAGGGAAATGGATTGCCTGCGGTACGGAGCCGGGGGCCGGTCGCCTCATATCCGCCATATCCGTCCATGTCCCGTCATTTCCGCACGAACTTCAAGAAGATCTCCTCGAGCGTCGGTTCGCGGATCGAGACGTCGAGCACGCGGCCCCCGCGGCCCCGCACGGCGGCCATCAGCGCCTCGGCCTCGGCGAGGGCGGCCGCGCGGGCGACGTACGGCCCGTCCGGCCGCGCTCGGACCGCCCCGTCGACGGGGATGTCGGCGTACACCTCGTAGCGCTTGCCGCCCGCGGCCTCGCGGATCGCCCCCATGGTCCCCTGTGCGACGGCCTTGCCGTTGTGGAGGATGAGGAGGTCGTCGGAGATCGCCTCGACCTGGTGCAGGTTGTGCGCCGAGAACACGATCGTGTGGCCTTCGTCGCGCAGCGTCCGGATCGTGTCTACGACCTGCGCGGTCGCAAGCGGGTCGAGGCCGGAGCCCGGCTCGTCGTAGAGGAGGAGCGGCGGGTCGTGGAGGAGGCTCCGCGCGATCGCGACCTTGCGGCGCATCCCTTTCGACATCGCGCCCAGGGCGCGTTCCCGATGGTCGAGGCCCAAGAGGTCCAAAAGCTCGGTCGCGCGGGCCTTCGCGCGGCCCCTCGGGATCCCATAGAGCGAACCGAAGAACCGGAGGTACTCGTAGGCGTCGAGCTCCTCGTAGACCGGCGACTCTTCGGCAAGGTAGCCTACGAGCCGTTTGGTGTCGGGGTCGCGGACCGAGGCGCCCCGGATCGTCGCGTCGCCTTCGGACGGCTCGAGGACCCCCGCGAGGATCTTCAGCGTCGTCGTCTTCCCGGCGCCGTTCGGGCCGACGAGGCCGAAGATCTCCCCCTCGCGGACCCGGAACGTGAGGTCTTCGACGGCGGCGAACCGGCCGTACCGCCGTGTGAGTCCCGAGACCTCGATCATCCGGACTCCTACGGCCGAGTCGGTCGTAAATACCTTCGGTATCGGCCCCTCAAAAGAAAGGTTCACGTCCTTGGAGGCCCTCACCGAATCGCACATGGACCGCTCCGACGAGCGCTTCAACACGTGGTCGCACCTCTTCGGCGCGGTCCTCGCCGGCGTCGGCTTGGTCTCTCTCGTCCTTCGCGCCGAGGGCGCGCTCGCGGTCGCGGGCGTCGCGATCTACGGCGGGAGCATGGTCCTGCTGTTTTCGGCAAGCACGCTCCACCACGTCGTGTCGCCGGAGCGGCGGGCCGCGGGCCTTACGCGAAAGCTCGACCACATCGCAATCCACCTGCTCATCGCCGGGACCTACACGCCGGTCTGTCTCTCGATCGGCGGCGGGTGGGGATGGTCCATCCTCGCCGCGATCTGGGCCTTCGCGGGCGTCGGCATCGTGCTCGAGATCGCGTTCCGGCGGCTCCCGCGCTGGGCGTCGACCGGGATCTACGTCGGGATGGGCTGGACCGGCTTCGTCGCGATCCGACCCCTCGTCCAGGCGTTTCCCGTCGAGGGACTTCTGCTTCTTCTCGGCGGCGGCCTCGCCTACACGCTCGGGGCCGTAATCTACGGAACGAAGCGGCCAGACCCCCTCCCCGGCCGGTTCGGCCACCACGAGATCTTCCACGTGCTCGTGCTCGTCGGCGGAGCCCTCCAGTACGCCTTCATGGCGAACTACGTCGTCCCCCGGTTCTGAGCCGCCTCGGGGCCGGGAATGGGTTTATGGCCTGCCGTGCGATTGGGCCGCTACCGCATGAAGCTCCGACTGCGGCTCTTCGCGACCCCCCGTGAGATCGTGGGGCGCCCCGAACTCGTCCTCGAGGTCCCGGAAGGCACCACGGTGGCGGCGCTTCTTGACCGCCTCGTCGCCGACCACCCCCGACTCGCGGAATGGCGGGAGTACCTCCTTGCGGCCGTGAACCGGGAGTACGCCGCGGCCGGACGCGTCCTTCGCGATGGCGACGAGGTCGCCGTGATGCCCCCGGTCTCCGGAGGCTCGCAGGTCGCGGTCCGTAGCGAAGCCGCGACGATCGAGGAGGTCGCCGCGATGGTGCGGGACCCGCGCGCCGGGGTGGTCGTCACGTTCACGGGGATCGTCCGCGGCCACGCGGGCACCGAACGCGTCACCCGGCTCGAGTACGAAGCGTACCCCGAGATGGCCGAGAAGGAGCTCCGGCGGCTCGCCGACGAAGCGACGCAGAAATTCGGCGTCCTCGACGTCGCCGTCGTGCACCGTGTGGGCTCGTTCCGTCCCGGCGAGGAGGTCGTGTGGATCGCGGTCTCGTCCGAGCACCGCGAGGCCGCCTTCGAGGCGGCGGCCCACCTCATCCGCGAATTGAAGGAGTTCGCGCCGATCTGGAAGAAGGAGCACACCGAGACGGGCGCCGCATGGAAGGAGGAAGGCCATGGAGGGACCCGCCGTGGACGCTAGGATCGTGGACGTCGGCGGAAAGCGCCTCTCGCGCCGGCGCGCGGTCGCAACGGGCGCGATCCTCCTTTCGCGAGCCACCATCGAGGCGATCCGCGCCGGGAAGATCGAGAAGGGCGACGTCCTCACCGTGGCGAAGGTCGCGGCGCTCGCCGCCGTAAAAAAGACGCCGGACCTCCTCCCGCTCTGCCACCCGCTCGCGATCACGCGCGCGGACGTCGCGTTCGCGCTCGAGGCGGACCGCGTCCAGTGCACCGTCACGGTCGAGGCCGAAGAGCGCACCGGCGTCGAGATGGAGGCGCTCTGCGGCGCCGCGGCCGGCCTCCTTTGCGTCTGGGACATGACGAAGGCGCTCGAAAAGGACGAGCGCGGCCAGTATCCCACGACGCGGATCGTCGACCTCCGCGTCGCGTCGAAGGAAAAGGGTCTTTCCGTCGGTGGTTAGATGGGGGTCCGCGAGCACCACGCGCACGCGCCCCGTCGCGTCGGCGTCGCGATCCTCACCGTAAGCGACACGCGCACGCTCCGCACGGACGCGTCCGGCCGGACCCTCGCGGCGCTCGTCGCCCGCGCGGGCCATGCGGTCGTCGCGCGCGGCATCGTGAAGGACGACGTCGCCGCGATCCGCCGCGCCGCACGGAAACTGCTGGTCGCTCCCGGGACCGACGCGCTCATCGTCACCGGCGGGACCGGCATCGCGCCCCGCGACGTGACGCCGGAGGCCTTCCGGCCGCTCATCGCCAAACCGCTGCCGGGGTTCGGGGAGCTCTTCCGGATGCTCTCGTATCGGGACGTGGGCCCTTCGGCGATCGCAAGTCGAGCCGACGCCGGCATCGCCTCCGGGCGACCCGTGTTCCTTCTGCCGGGCTCGGAGGCCGCCGTCCGGCTCGCCGCGACGAGGCTCATCCTCCCGGAACTCGGGCACCTCGTCGCGATCGCGAGGCAGCGCCCGGTCATCCTTCGTCGGGGGGCGCGGTCTCGATGACCGTCACGTCGAAGTAGAGCGTGTGGCCGGCAAGCGGGTTCGGGTTCTCGGCCTCGACCCGGACCGCGTCGGGGAGGAGCTCGATCACGCGCGCGGTCTGGCGTTGGTTCGGGCCCACCGCCTTCTCGTACGTGCTCCCTACTGCTGGGGAGTGCTGGACCACGACCTCGACCGGGTCCGCGCGAAGGACGCGCGAGGCGTCCGGCCAATGGGCAAAGCAGGTGAACGTCGCGTCCGGCGGCGGAGGCACGAACTCGAGGCGCACGTCGTCCTCGTCGACGCCTGCGACCCGGACCGGCGCCGCCCACGCGGGGCACGCCGGCGGCCGGACGACATACGAGTCGCCGAGCGCCACCTCGAGCCGGAGGGTCACGTTCTCGGCCTCGATCGCCTCGACGTAGAGCGGCCAGCGGTTGTTCTCGTCGGAAAGATACACGGTGTCGCCCGCGACCGTCGTCTCGTTCACGACGTCCGCGAACGTCTGGACGGTCCCGTGGTACACGCGGTCCCACTCGATCGTGCGGCCGAGCACCGTCGTGCGGGGCTCGTCCACGACCGCCGTCGCGTTCCCGTAGGCGACCTCGGGCGGAAGGACGAGCGTCCGGGACTCGCCCGGGAGCATCCCGAGGAGGCCCGTCCAGAACCCCTCGATGATGCGGCTCCCCGGGCCCACGTCGATCGGGAGCGGCGCGGGCGCGTGGTCGCGGAAGAGGGGGCTTC
>JBQTJL010000151.1:0-10346 GCA_052387135.1 Methanobacteriota archaeon
CTCGAAGCCGGGGCCGACCGGGTGCTCCTCGACAATTTTCCGCTGGAACGGCTCCGCGCCGCCGTCGCTTCCGCGCGCGGCCGCGCGAAGCTCGAGGCCTCCGGCGGGATCACGCTGGAGAACGTCCGGGCGGTCGCCGAGACCGGCGTCGACTTCGTCTCGGTCGGCGCCTTGACGACCCGCGCGCCGCCGCTCGACCTCCACTTCTCGATGGAGGCCCTCTGATGGCCGCGGCCCTGAACCTTCTCCGCTACAGCGAGGTCTCGCCGGTCCCTGCCCGCTATCGGGGCATCCCCCGCGAGGAGCGCGTGCGGCGCACGCTCGCCGTAAAGAAGCGCCTCGGGCGCCGGCTCCTCGTCCTCGGGCACAACTACCAGAACGACGACGTGGTCGACGTCGCCGACTTCGTGGGCGACTCGTACCAGCTCTCGAAGATCGCGGCGTCCGCGGACGCGGCCGAGTTCGTGGCCTTCTGCGGCGTCACGTTCATGGCGGAGACCGCCGACATCCTCACCGACGGGGCGAAGACCGTCGTGATCCCGTCGCTCGAAGCGTCGTGCCCGATGGCCGGGATGGCCGAGAACGTGCAGGTCGAGCGCGCCCACGCCGATCTTTCCGCGGCGGCGGGCGACGACGTCGTGCCGATCACCTACATCAACTCGTATGCCGACCTCAAGGCGTTCACGGCCGAGAAGGGCGGCGCGATCTGCACGAGCGCGAACGCGGTCCAGGTGATGGCGTGGGCGCGGCAGAAGGGCAAGAAGATCCTGTTCCTTCCGGACAAGCACCTCGGTCGGAACGTCGCGCCGAAGCTCGGGATCCCGGACACGAAGATCGCGCTCTACAACCCGTGGAAGGGCCGGCTCGGCGGTCTCACGGAGGACGCGGTCCGCGCCGCGGACCTCATCCTCTGGGAAGGGTACTGCCAGGTCCACGACCGCTTCCGGCCGGAGCACGTGCTCGCGCTCCGGGACGAGCACCCCGGGATCCGGATCGTCGTCCACCCGGAATGCCGCCCCGAGGTGGTCGAGCTCGCCGACGCCTCGGGCAGCACGTCCCGGATCCAGGAGATCGTCGAGGCGGCGGCCCCCGGCGACATCCTCGGGATCGGCACCGAGATCCACATGGTGCGCCGGCTCGCGCGCCAGCACCCCGAGAAGACGATCCTCCCGCTCTGCGGCGACGCGTGCATGGACTGCAACGCGATGCGCCAGTGCGACCCCGAGTTCCTCCTCTACGTCCTCGAAGAGCTCGAGGCGGGCCGGGTCGCAAACCGCGTGAAGGTCCCGGACGAGACGCGGGTCCTCGCGAAGGTGGCGCTCCAGAGGATGCTGGAGATCGCTTGAACTACGACGTCGTCGTCGTGGGCACCGGCATCGCCGGCTGCGCCGCCGCGATCGCGGCCTCGGACGCCGGCGCGGACGTCCTCCTTCTCACGAAGGCGTCGCGACCCGAAGAGTCGAGCACGAACTATGCGCAGGGCGGCATCGCCGTCGTGGGGCCGGGCGACTCGTCCGAGGCCTTCGTGCGGGACATCGTCGCGGCGTCCGCGGGACGCGGCGACGAGGAGGCCGCCCGGCGGCTCGTCGCGGAGGGCCCCCGCGCGGTCGAGGAGGTGCTCGTCCGGCGGGTCGGCGTCGCGTTCGACCGCGACTTTGCGCTGGAGGCCGCCCACGGAGCCCGCCGCGTGCTCCACGCGCGGGACGAGACGGGCCGCGCGATCGAGCACGCGCTCGTCGCCTACGTCGCGGACGAGACGCCGGTCACCGTGATGCCCGCGACCGCGGCCCTCGACCTCGTCACGGCCTCGGGGCGCGTCGCCGGCGTCGTCGCGATGGGGACCGACGGACGGTCCGGCCCGCAGGCGATCGGGGCCGGGGCGGTCGTCCTTGCGACGGGCGGCGTGGGCGACCTCTACGAGGTCACGACGAACCCGCCGGGGATGTCCGGCGACGGCATCGCGATGGGGCTCCGGGCGGGCGCGGCCGCGCGCGACCTCGAGTTCGTCCAGTTCCATCCGACGGTCCACGTCGGCCCGGGCCCCGAGCGGCCGTTCCTCCTCACCGAGGCCCTGCGCGGGGAAGGTGCGACGGTCGTCGATCGCGCGGGCCACCGGTTCCTGTTCCGCCACGACCCCCGCGGCGAGCTCGCGCCGCGGTATCTCGTCGCGCAGGCGATCGAGGAGACGCGCCGAACCGGCGGCGAGGTGTTCCTCGACCTTTCGCCGCTCCGCGAACGCGGCATCGACCTTGCCTCCCGCTTCCCGCAGGTGACGGGCGGGCTTGCCGCGCGCGGGCTCGACGTCGAAAAGGACCCTCGCGTCCCGGTCCGGGCCGCCGAGCATTTCCTCTGCGGGGGGCTCGCGGTCGACGCGCTCGGCGCGACCGGGGTCCCGGGCCTCTACGCCGCCGGCGAGACCGCGGCGACCGGCGTCCACGGCGCGAACCGGCTCGCCTCGACCTCGCTCCTCGAAGGACTCGTGTGGGGCCTTGCCGCGGGACGCGCCGCGTCCGAAGAGGCGCGCCGGCACCCGCCCCGCGCGCGCGAGGTCCCGCACGCCGACATCGACGAGCCGCTTCCGGAAGGATTCCTTGCCCCGAAGTGGGACCGGCTCCGGCGCCTCCTCTGGAAGGACGTGGGCGTCCTTCGGACGCAGGTCGGCCTCTCCGAGGCGACGTCGGGCCTGCTGCAGCTCCGGGGCGAGGTCGAAAGCTTCGCGCACGGACGGCTCGAAGCGGACCTTTGGAGCCTCAAAAACGCCTGCACCGTGGGACTCCTCATCGCCCGGGCCGCGAAGGAAAATCCCACGTCGCTCGGCTGCCACCGGATCCTTTCGCCCTGAAGAGGACGTATGAAAAACGTGCAGCCATCCGGCTGCGCATGCGCTTCATTCACCATGGGGCGCGGGCCTTGGTCGGCGTCACGACGTCGGGGGAAGAGAGTGGAATGCGAAATGTGCCGCACCCACGGGCAGGCCGCGCCCGGCGGTGAAGCGCCGTGACCGGTCCTCGCGCGATCGGGACGGCGCCCCTTGCTCACGACGGGCAGACCCATCGGGATGGGGGAGCGGAGCCTTCGGACGCGCGGTCCGCGCTCACGGACCTTGCCGCATGGCTTCCCCGCGGCGACTCCCTGTCGCAGGAATCGTGGGCGTTCCGCCACCGCGTCGTCGTCGCGATCCTCATCGGGCACGGCGCGCTCCTTCCGATCTTCGGGCTCGTCGAGGGCTGGCCGCCCGTCGTCGCGGTCCTCGAAGGATTCTTCGTCCTCGCGCTCGCCGGCCTTGCCTCGTGGCCGCGCCTCTTCCGGCGCTCGGCGAGCGTCGTCGCCGCGACCGCCGCCACGACCTCCTCCGCGATCCTCACCCAGTTCTCCGGGGGCTACATCGAGGCGCACTTCCATTTCTTCATCATGGTCGCGCTGATCTCCCTCTACCTCGACTGGGTCCCGTTCGCCTTCGCGGTGGTCTACATCGCGCTCGACCACGGGATCGTGGGGTCGATCCGCCCGGAATGGGTCTACAACCACGCGGCCGCCATCGCCGACCCGTGGACCTGGGCCGCGATCCACGCGGTCTTCGTGCTCGCCCAATGCGCGGTCCTCGTCGTCCTCTGGAAGAGCGTCGAACAGGCGCGGGTCCATTCCGAGGTCGTGCTCGAGTCCGCGAGCGAGGGCATCCTCGGGGTCGACCGCGACGGACGCATCGCGTTCGCGAACCCCGCCGCGGCGGACCTTGCGGGGCGCCCGATCGCGCGTCTCCTCGGGATGCCGGTCGCGCGGATCCTCCGTGAGCCGCCGGTCGCGACGAACGGCGGCGGCGCGGGCGTCGGGGGCGGCCCGCGGACCGCGGTCTTGGGGAACGCGTGGAAGTTCACCTCGAAGAACCCCGAGGCGGCCCGCATCGAGTTCGGCGCCACGAAGCGGGGAGGAGAGCACCTCTTCTTCGTGCGGGACGACGGCGTGGGGTTCGCGCCGGAGGCATGCGACGCGCTCTTTGCGCCGTTTGCGCGCCTCCACGACTCCGCCGCGTTCCCGGGGACCGGCCTCGGCCTCGCCACGGTGCGCCGGATCGTCGCCCGCCACGGCGGCCGGGTCGCGGCGGAGGGCGCCCCCGGGAAGGGCGCCACGTTCTCCTTCACGCTCGCGCCGGAGGCCCCCGCGTGAGCGCATCGTCCGCGCTCGTTGCGACCGACGTCGCGCGGCCCCCCTGCCGCGTGCTCCTCGTCGAGGCAGACGAACGATTCCGGACCTTGGTCTTGCACGAGCTCGCCGAGGCGGGCGCGAACGGCCGCGCGTTCGCGATCGAGACGGCGGCGACGCTCGCCGAGGCGCGAGACCGCTTGGCGGGCGAACAATTCGACGCGGTCCTCCTCGACCTCCATCTTCCGGACTGCCGGGGCCTTGCGACGCTCGACGCCCTCGCGCCGCACGCCGTGGCGACCCCGATCGTGGTGATTACGGTCGCCGACGACCAGGGGCTCGGCGTCGAGGCGATCCGCCGCGGCGCGCACGACTACGTCGTGCATGGACGGGATCCGCCCGGCACCCTCGAGCGCGCGATCTTGCTCGCGATCTTGCTCGCGATCTCGCTCCGGGACCGCGAAGACGAGGCAGGCCGGCTCGCGGCCGAGCTCCGCGAAGCCCACGACCGGCTCCGCGCGAGCGAGGAGCGCTTCCGCTTCGTCGCGGACCACGTCGCGGACGTCGTCACGGTCGGGACGCCGGAGGGCCTCATCCGCTACGTGTCCCCGTCGGTGCGCGCGGTCTTCGGGTACGAACCGAAGGAGGTCGTGGGGACGACCGGGTTCCTTCGCATGCACGACTATGACGGCGCGGCGACTGCGACGATCGTCGCCGAGGCCGTGCGGAACGGGCGGTCGTTCGACGTCGTTGGCCGCGCCCGCCGCAAGGACGGGTCCTTCGCGGACGTCGAGGCGCGGGGCTGCTTCGTGCCGGACGCCGAAGGCAAGCCCATCCTCGTCTCCACGGCGCGGGACGTCTCCGACCGCATCCGGGGCGAGGCGACGCGCGGCCGCCTAGCGGCCGTCCTGGGCTCCTCCTCGGACGCGCTCATCGGGACCGACGCCGGGGGCAGGATCGTCGACTGGAACGGGGCCGCGGAACGCCTCTTCGGGTACGCGCCGGTCGAGATCGTGGGGCGCTCCCTGCTCGTCCTCGTGCCGCCCGAGCACGTCGAGGAGTCGAAGGCGGCGATGGCGCGGCTCCGGACCGGCGCGCTCGTCCCCGAGTTCGAGGGCCGGCGGCTCCGGAAGGACGGGACCCCGATCGACGTGGCGATCTCGCTCGCCCCGGTCGTCGACGGCCGAGGACGCACCACGGGCTTCTCCTGCATCGTGCGCGACATCGCCGAGCAACAGCGCGGCGCCGAGGCGCGGGCGCGTCTCTCCGTGCTCGTCGTGGCCGCGCCGGACGCGATCGTCGCGACGGACCTCGGAGGGACCATCACGGAATGGAATGGCGCGGCGGAGCGCCTGTACGGGTTCACGAAGGAGGAGGCGGTCGGGCAGCCCGTCGCGATGCTCGTCCCGCCGGACCATACGAAAGACCACGAGACCATCGGCCGGCGGTACCGGGCCGGCGAGACGTTCCAGACGACGGCGACACGCGTCACGAAGACGGGTGCGCGCGTCGACGTCGGGTTTTCCGTGGCGCCAATCCGGGACGCACGCGGCGCCGTCATCGGCGCGGTCCGCATCCACCACGACCGGACGGCGCGACGCCGGGCCGAGGACGCGATGTACGAGTCCGAGGCACTGAACCGAGGGATCCTCGAAGCCTCGCTCGACGCGATCGTCACGATCGACGCCTCCGGCGCGATCCTCCATTGGAACGCCGCCGCGGAGACCACCTTCGGGCACAAGGCGAGCGAAGCGATCGGGCGCCCGATGGCCGACCTCATCATCCCAGCGTCGCTCCGCGAACTCCACCGGACCGGGATGCAGCGATACCTCGCCCACGGCGTGGGCCCGATCCTCGGGCGCCGCGTCGAGATGAAGGCGCTGCGGGCCGACGGGAGCGAGTTCCTCGCGGAGATCTACGTGACCCCGGTCCACCACGCGCGTAACGCGCCGCGGTTCGCCGCGCACGTGCGGGACGTGACGGAGCGCCGCCGCGCGGAACGGGCGCTCGCCGACTCCGAGGCGCGCCTCGACGCCTTCTTCCGGGGCTCGCCCGTGGGGCTCCTCATCATCGACGCGGAAGACCGTCTCGTCCGGGTGAACGACGCCGTCGCGAGCGCGGCCGGGCGCCCGGGGGAGGCGGCCGGCCCTCCCACCCTCCGGGACGTGTTCCCGGCCCTCGGGGACCGCCTCACGGAGGTCGTCGCCGAGGTCCGGCGCATGGGGCGGCCCGTCCGGTCGCTCGAGCTCTCCGACGCGACCGAGGAAGGCCGTGTCCGCCATTGGGTCGCTTCGTTCTACCCGGTCGCCCGCGCGCCGGGGCGGCCTCCCGAGGTCGGCGCGATCTTCGAGGAGACGACGGCGCTCCGGCACGCGGAGGCCGAGGTGCGCCGGTGGGCCCTTGCGTTCGAGCACTCGGAGACCGGGATCGCCCTCCACGACGAGAACGGGGTGTTCCTCCAGACGATGAACCCCGCGTACGCGCGGATGCACGGCTACGAGGCGTCCGACCTCGTGGGTCAGCCCGTGCTCGGCCTCTTTTCGCCGGACGCCCGCCCCGAGGTCCAGATGAACCTTCGGATCGCGGACGCAAACGGGCACCACGCGTTCGAGGTCCGCCGGCTCCGCAAGGACGGGACCGAGTTCCCGGCGTTGGTCCTCGTCACCTCGGTCCGGGGCGACGACGGCAGGCTCCTCTACCGGATCTCGAGCGTGCACGACCTCACCGAGCGCAAGCGCGCGGAGGAGACGGAGCGCCTCGCGCGCGAGCGGCTCGCGGCCGTCACGGAGCGTACCGACCTCGAACGGTTCCGGCTCCGCTTCTTCCGTTCGCTCTCGGATCAGCTGTCGCGGCCGATGGTGCCGGTCACGCGGGAGCTCCGGGCGCTGAAAAGCGCGAGCGGGGCCCGGAGCGAGATCGACCGGGCGCGCGCGGTCCGTGGGATCTCGGAGAACCTGGACCGCCTCTCGCGCCTCATCCTCGACCTCCAGGACGTGGCGCGGCTCCACGAACGCCGCCTCCGCATCGAGCGGGCCCCGGTGGGACTTTCCGGCCTCTTCGAGCAGGTGGCGCATCCCTTGAAGCGGACGTTCGCGGACGCGGGCATCTTCCTCGAAGGCGAGGTCCCGGCCGACCTCGTCGTGCACGCGGACCGCGCGCGGTTGCGGCAGGTGTTGAACGGGCTCCTCCTCTATGCGTTCGTCTCCGCGCCGATGGGGACCACCGTGCGCGTCGCCGCGCGGGCTGAAGGGAGCGACGGCGTCCTCGAGATCGAACGCGAAGGCCGGCCGATCCCCGAAGCAGAGCTCCGCGAGCTCTTCGAGCCGTTCCGCGCGGTCCCGGAGCCCGCGAAGGGCGTGGTCGAGATGAGCGGCCTCGAGCTCCACCTTGCAAAGGGCCTCGTCGAGGCGCACGGCGGGCGGATCGCGGTCGAGAACCCGCCGTCCGGCAAGGGGACCACGATCCGGATCCGGTGGCCGCTCGCCGCCCGTTGACCCCGAGCCGTTCAGTGCGCGTGGCCGTGCCCGTCGCCGGCCGCCGCTTCGTCGCCGAAGTGGGCGACCAGCGTGTAGACGGCCTCCACGACGACCTCGTAGGCGATCTGCACGCCCTGCTCCGGGACGATCTGGAGCGTGTACGCGCCTTGCGCAAGGTCGATGTCGACGGGCTCGCCCGCGATCACCGTGAGCGCGGTGCCGCCGGACTCGCCGGCAAAGAGGTTCGCGTGGATCTTGTTCAGGGCGGCCGGCGTGTCCGTCCATGTGAGCGTGACCTTCGCGGCCGCGGGGTAGTCGAGGACGAACCGGTGCTCCTTCGGGGGGTACAGCGTGGCGTCGCCCAAGGGGAACTCGCCCGTGAAGTTCTCGCGGACGGTCTCCGGCGGAAGCTCCCGCGCGATGCGGACCTTCTGGAAGGCGGTCGCGGCAAGGCCGGAGGGGTCCGTGACCGTGACCATGATCATGAAGTCGCCCGTCTCGGGGATCGCGACCGTCCCGGAGGCCGCGGAGAGCGGCAGCAGTTTCGCGAAGGATTCCTGCGTCACCGTGTGCACGTCGTCGTCCGCGTTCGTGTACCGGACCTTGGTCCCGGGCGCGACGACGATCGAGGCCGGGTGGAACGCGTAGTCCTTCTGGACCACGTCCACGGTGCCGGAGAGCGCGCCCGGCGCGTCCGAGACCGTCACCGAGTGCTTCATGTACGGGTGCGGGTGGCAGTGGAAGCCGTAGACGCCCGCCGCATCGAAGGTCACTTCGAACTGCTTTGCGAGCGTAAGGTCGCCGGACTCGATCGCGGAAGGCCCCGCGTCGTGCTGGTGGCCGCCGTGGGCGCCGTGTCCGCCGTCGCCGCCTGCGGCCGCGGCGTTTGCAAGCGGCGCGTACGTCCAAAGGTAGGACAGGCCCTCGCCGTCCGGGTCGGACGCGGTCGCCTCGACCGCGATCGGGTCGTCGACCGCGACCCAGTTCTTCGCCAGTCGCGACATGCCGACCGTGGGCTCGGTCCGGGCGCCTGCCCCGAGGGTGATTGTCTGGACCGCGACGCCGGTCATCCCTTCCTCGTCCGTCGCAGACAGCACGACCGAGACGACCGAATCCGTGATCGTGTACTGGTGCGTCGCCTTCTCGCCGGCGGCCGTGGCTCCGTCGCCGAAGTTCCACGCGAAGGTGAGCGCGCCGCCGTCCGCGTCCTTCGAGCGCGAGGCGTCGAACGAGAAGAGCGTCGAGGCGTCGCCCGCAGTGGGCGCGACCGTGAACGTCGCGACGGGCACTCCCGGCGCCACCTCGGCGAGCCGGCCGGCGTCGATCCCGGTCGGGGCGAGCGCGTCGTCTCCGCCGTCGTTTCCGGCGCCGATGCAGCCGGCGAACGCGGGGACGGAAAGGACTAGGGCGGCTAGGAGGACGAAGCGCTGGCTCATGGGGTCCCTCGTCGGCCGAGTTCCCTTGGCTCTATATGAAGATTGTTGCGACAATCACCCGTTGGGACGGGGGCGGAGGCGATGGCGAAGGCGAACCGAATGGCGAAGGCGAAGGCAAAGGCAAGTGTACGGCCAAGGCCAGGGCCAGGGAGGGCCCGGGCCAGGGCGAGGCTTTTCGCGCCACGAAGGATCGGTCCGCGCGTGCTCCGCCTGGTCCTTGGCCCTCGCCTTCCTTGGCCTTGGCGCCTGGTCCTTCCCTTGCCGTCGCCTCTGCCTTCGCCTTTTCCTTGGCGAAGGTCCTAGGTATACGAAGCGTGCGACGGCATAACGGTCCGGCGCACGAGGTGGACTCCGCGTTGGGCCCGGAGCGCGGCATAGAACGCGTCGATCTCGGCGCGCTTGCCCGCGACGACGAAGACCTCGACGCAGTCGTCGCCCAAGTGCGTGTGCATCATGCTCCGGATGATCCGCTCGTGCTCGTGCCGCACCGCCGCGACGCGCCGCTCGTCGGCCCCGCCGAAACAGACCGAGATCACCGCGTCCTCGGGCCCCGACGGCGCGGCGCCGGGACGCTGGTCGGACAAGAACTCGCGGATCGCCGCCTGCACCGCGTCGGAGCGCCCCGGGAACGGTGTCCGCGCGACGAGCCGGTCGAGCTCCGCGAGCATCGCCTGCGGCAGCGACACCGTGACCGGGACCGCCTTCGAACCCTTCCGGGCGCCCATGTTGTGAAGATTCGCGCCGTTCGTCATAAGGTTTTCACAAGGATGCAGGCAAGCTTCATAAGGGCGCGCGGAGTGCGTCCTGTCGTGGCCCTTCACCCGGAGCTTCCCGTCCTCGGGCTCGCCGCGCTCGCCGCCTCCGCGGACCTCGTGGGCGGCTACTTCGTGCTCACGCGCCGCCGGCTCGCGGACGCCCGCTACCTCATCGCGTTCTCGAGCGGGATCGTGATCGCGGCGGTCTTCGCGGAGCTCGTCCCCCACGCGTTCGAGGGCGTGGAAGAGGGCCTCTCCGTCGACGGCATCGCGTTCGCGATGGCCCTCGGGTTCTTCCTCTTCTATCTTGCCGAGAAGCTCGTGATGCTCCATGCGTGCGGCGAGGCCGAATGCGAGACGCACACGGTGGGCACCGTCGCGGTGATCGGGCTTGCGCTGGACAACGTGGTCGACGGCATCGGGATCGCGGTGGGCTACCTCGTCGACCCTCTCCTCGGCGTCGTGATCACGCTCGCGGTCGTCGCGCCCGAGGTCCCGCAGGGGATCGCCTCGGCCGAGCTCCTCGCCCGCGCCGGCGC
>JBQTJL010000152.1:0-6316 GCA_052387135.1 Methanobacteriota archaeon
CTTGACCCGCGCGAGGAAGCCGAACTCGGCGAGCGTGTCGAGATGGTAGTTCGCATGCGAGACGCCGATGCCGGTCGCCGCGGCGACCTCCGACATCGTCATCCCGGGCCGCGCCTCGATCGCCCCGAGCATGCGCTTCCTTAGCGAGGAGGAGAGGACCTTCGCGCGGTCCAGCATCCGGCGAAGCAGGGGCAGCGCGAAGACCGCGACCGCGAGCGCCGCCGCGATCCGGACGAGGAGCCCGCCGGCCTCGCTCGAAGCGGGCGTCGTCGCAAGACTCGCGAACGACGCGGCCGCATCGGGCGCCCCGCCGCGGCCGCGAAGCGGGTCGTGGCCCGTCGTCGAGGCCGCCGTCGCCGTCTCTCCCGATGTCTCGACGGACAGAGGGGCGGCCGCTCCGTCCCTGCGGGCGAAGTCGTCCGGTGAGGACGACACGGCGGCGGCAAGGCGAGGGCTCCCGTCGGAGGCGGACGCGCTACGCGCGGGCGCGACGGTCGCATGGACCGACGGGATCGAGACCGCCACGTCGGGAATGAACGGCCAGAGACGGTCGTGGGCGAGGTCCATCGCAGCGACCGGGTCCGCCCCCGACTGTCCGAGCGAACGCCCCGTCGGCGTCTTTCCCGCGTGGACCGCGAGGGCGCGGCCGGACGCCCACGCGCCGTCGAGCGATCCCCGAAGCGACACCGAATCGGAGCGCGGCACCGCGGACGCCTGGACGTTCCGGGCGACGTCGACCCGGGCCGTCACCGGGAGGTGCGGCACCTCTTCCTCGACCTGCGTCGTCACGCGGCGGGCCGGGTCGTCCCGGCCGGTCGAAGCCGCTCCGGTCACGGTCACGTGGACCGTGGACGGGTCGTCGCGCGGCGAAAGATCCGGCGCGACGCTCACGGGGTTCCGGTTGATCTGCAGGTTCGCGGCCGAGGCCGCGCCCGTGACAAGGACCAGCATGCTCGCTACGCAAAACGCGACCCTACAGGCTCCCAACGCGGCGTCGTCGATTTCCGACATATATAAGCGTTTTCGAAAAAGCGCCGTTCAGGCCCCCCCGTCAAGTCCATGCGTAGGGACCCGTTTCGGCGCCCGATGCGACCGGTCACGGCGGCCCTGTTCGGGAACCTCGAATACGCCTCGGAGCTCGGCAAGCGATCGTCCGAATCCGACGTCGCGCTCCACGGGTACAAGGAAGGCGACTCCCAGGTCTCGGTGATCGTGCCCGTGCGGTTCCCCGAGAAGCTTCCGCCGGTCGTCTACGCCGCGAACGCGGCCCGCGCCGCGCTCCTCGTCGTTCCCGGGCTCACGAAGGAAGTGGGCGAATCCATCCTTGCGATCGACGCCGCGGGGGTCACGCGCGGGATCATCGTCCTCCAGAGCTACCTCCAACCGGAACAGATCCGCCCTCTCCTTCGGGGCACCACGCTCGCGGACTTTGCGATCGTGCCCGACTCCGCCCCGACCGTCCGGTCCGAGCTCGCCCGGCTCGTCGCCCCCCCGGACGAGACGCCGGGCCGCGTCGCGATCGACCACCACTTCAACGTGAAGGGCGTGGGGCCGGTCGTCCTCGGGTTCGTCGAGGGCGCCGGTGTCCGCCAGCACGACACGCTCCGCGTCTATCCTACGAAAAAGACCGCGCAGGTCCGAAGCATCCAGGTGCAGGACGCGGACGTGAAGGAAGCCGTGACCGGCGACCACGTGGGTCTTGCGCTGAAGGGCGTCGAGACCGAGGACCTCGACCGGGGATTCGTCCTCGCGCCGGACGGGGCGCTCGAGGTCCACGAGGAGAAGCGGAACGTGAAGCTCGAGGTCGCGGTCTCTGGCTTCTACAAGCAAGGGATCGACCTCGGCAAGGTCTACACACTGATCGTCGGCTGGCAGACGACGCCCGTGAAGATCAAGGCGGGGCTCGCGACGCCCGGGTCCTCGGGCGTCTTCGAAGCGGAGCCGCAGAAGGCGATCGCGCGCGCCACCGGCCAAGGCGGCGTGCTCGTCGACGCCGACGCGAAGGGGAACCGCATCGTGGGACGCGCGCGCTTCCCGTAGGTTCCTGCATAAGACGCATGGGGAAATAGGCGCATATTAATAACGGGTCCGCCATCCTTGAGCTTGGCGGAGTGACGGGTGGAAGTCTGTCCTCAATGCGGCGAGAAGAAGGTGGTCTTCGTCGTCGCGAACAAATGGCGCTGCAAGGCGTGCGGCAAGTACTTCGACTGGGCCGAGATCAAGCTCCGCAAGGATAAGTGACCTCCTCCTCGGGCCTCGCTCGCTCCTCGGCCGGCTGGCGGCGTCTTTTCGTGCATCGCTGCGTCGCGCTCGTCGTGCGTACGGATGCTACGGGCCCCTCGTCGTCGGCTCCTCGCGCTGGATGCCGTGGGGGGTCCGAGACGTCCATCAGGCATTTGTACAACGAAGCGTAGTTCGTGGGTGTGGATGTCCGCGCCCGACTCGCGCGCCTCGAGGGCGCATCGTTCGGTTCCGACCGCGTCGTGATCCGGCGGTTCGAGGCGACGAAGCTCGCGGGCCGCTTCGTCTTCGACCTCGCTCTCGATTCCCGGCCGCGCCCGTTCCTCACCGGTCTATGGTTCGAAGGCTCTGGGAACGTCGCGCCGTGGTTCGAGGTCACCTACGACGTCCCGGCCGGCGCATCGCACGAGGACGTCCTCGCGCGGCTTCTTCGCCTGCTTCCGCCGGGCGGCCGGGCGCAGGTCGTGTACGCGAACCATCCCGAGACCGCGCGCGCCCTCATCCTCGGCGCGCCGCCGCCCGCCACCGAGATCGGATACGCGCTCTGGGCCGGGGGGTGCCGCGCGTTCAAGGACTGGTACTTCCCCGAGGGCGGCTCCGAGGGGAGCGAAAAGCTCCAGGGGGAGATCCCGCTCGCGGCGACGCGCGCCCGCGAGCTCGAACGGGCCTCGTCGGAGGAGCTTCGGCGATTCGTCGCGGAGCCGCATTCCGAGACGGCGGTCCTCGCCTGCAGATCCCGCGCCGAACGCATCCTTGCGTCGCTTGCGGCGTCGGGCTTATGAGGTCGCGTCGCGCTTCGCCGCCCATGCGGCTGCCGGTCGTCGCGCTCGTCCTCCTTGTCGCCGGTGCTGTCGCCGGCTGCGTCGAGGATGACGTGCGGTCCGGACCCCGCGACGGCTCCGCCTCGTCGGGCGACGTGCGCATCGCGGAGGAGGGCGAATCGAGCGAACCGTTCGCCGACGCATGGACGTGGGAGATCCCCACGTCGCCGCGGGAGTTCGAGGTCGAGGCACGGATCGTTTCGCAAGCGCCCGTGCAGGCCGGTTCCGAATCCTATGAGGTCGAGCTCATCGATGGCGCAGGCGAGCGCCTGCTGCACGCGACTTCGGAGGGCTCGTTCGTCGTCGGCTCGCCCGTGGACGAGACCTTCTCGTGGCGGCCGGGGACCGGAGCCGACGTGAACACGGGCCGTTGGTCCTTGCATCTCGAGTTCGATCCGGGGCCCGGCTCGTTCACGTATTCCGTGCGCGTCGACGCGGTCTGGTGACGGCTTCGGCGCCGCGAACGTTTATAGCCGGCACGCGCTTTCGTGGGACGTGGTATCATGCCCAAGCTGACCTTCTCGATCATCAAGGCCGACGTCGGCGGATGGCCCGGCCACGCCTCCGTCCACCCGGACCTCCTCGAACGCGCGAGCACCGCCTTGGACGAGGGTCTCGAGACGGGGCTCGTGAAGGACTACGTCGTCACGGCCTGCGGCGACGACCTTGAGCTGATCCTCACGCACGCGCGCGGCGACGACAACGAGGAGATCCACGCGCTCGCGTGGAACGCGTTCACGAAGGCGACGGCCCGCGCGAAAGAGCTGAAGCTCTACGGCGCAGGCCAAGACCTTCTCGCGGACAGCTTCTCCGGGAACGTGCGCGGGATGGGCCCGGGCGTCGCCGAAGGGACGTTCACCGAGCGCACGGCCGAGCCGGTGGTCGCGTTCCTCATGGACAAGACCGAGCCCGGCGCGTTCAATCTCCCGATCTACAAGATCTTCGGCGACCCGTTCAATACGTCCGGCCTCATCATCGACCAGAACCTCCACCTTGGTTTCCGCTTCGAGGTCTGGGACGTGCTGAACCACACGCGCGTCATGCTCTCGCTCCCGGAAGACACGTACGACCTTCTCGCGCTGATCGGCGCAAAGTCCCGCTTCGTCGTGAAGCGCGTCTTCCCGAAGAAGGGCCACAAGCTCCCCGAGGACGAGCCGGTCGCGGTCGTCTCGACGGAGCGCTTGGTCGAGGTCGCCGGCGAGTACGTCGGGAAGGACGACCCCGTCGCCTGGGTCCGCGCGCAGTCCGGGCTCCCGGCGGTCGGCGAGGTCATGGAGCCGTTCGCGTTCCCGCACTTGGTCTCGGGCTGGATGCGGGGCTCCCACATCGGGCCGATCATGCCGTGCTCGGTCGAGGACGCAAAGTGCGTCCGGTTCGACGGGCCGCCGCGCGTGGTGGGGCTCGGCTTCCAGGTCGCAAACGGCACGCTCGTGGGCCCGGTCGACATGTTCGACAACCCGGCGTACGACGCCGCGCGCGCGAAGGCGACCGAGATCGCGGACTACCTCCGCCGCCACGGGCCGTTCGAGCCGCACCGGCTCCACATGGAAGAGATGGAGTACACGACGCTCCCCAAGGTCATCAAACGTCTCGAGGACCGCTGGGAGAAGGTGCCGGAAGTAAAGAAGGCCGGCAAGGTCACGGTCGGGGAAGACCTCGAATAAGGTCTCGCGCCTCATCGACCGTGATCCGTCCCGCGCGCACCCCGCACCGCAGCGCCCCGTCCTTCGAGACGAACGAGCACGGCTCCTCGGCGCAGCAGTTCCAGTGGATCGTCCCGTAGAGCGGGCAGGACCGGGCCCGCAGCGCCTTGTCCGCGTTCTCGTGGCTCTTCGCGTAGCCTCCGCACCGGTCGCAGAAGCGGCCGATGCGATTACCCGCAGGGACCCGCGCTCGATCCGCAGTTGAAGCAGACAGAACAGCCACCTCGTTCGGGGACGGGAAACGCACAGTGTGGGCACGACATCGGACCATCTCGGGACGTTCATCAGGGCCCTCCTCCTTCATAGGGGCCTTCTTGGGAGGGCGCCGAAAGTGGGGCTTGGGCCTCCCGCGAAGGCAGGGCGAGGGCAAAGGCGAGGGCGAACGCTAGCCCTAGCCCGAACAGCGTAGGAGAAGAGGAAAGGTACCGGCCCCGGTGGGTTGCGGCGGTGGGTTACGCAAGGAGGGTCGAGGTCCTTGCGCCCGTTTGGGAGGAGAGCGTTAGCCAGGGCCGGCGTTGCTCTCGAATCCCGGAAGGCCTGCAGTGTCAAGGAGGATTCTTTGTCACCGCAGGAGGAAATACGCCGGAGCCCCCGCGGGAACGGACGGATTCTAGGCGCCCGCGTTCACCGGCGCGGGTTACAAACGAGGGTTGATTCCGCGCGCCGCCGTCGCAGTCGTTGCGGGGCAACCCGCACAGCCGTTGCCAAGGGGGCGGACATGCGCGTCTTCCCGTTTGGCACCTAGACACGACACCACGACCTTCCCCCGGACGAAAGCCTCCGGGGGAGGGCCTCCCAATCCTCCTCGTCGGGCCTCCCCGCGTCCTCGGGCGGTCTGCGGCATCTTTTCGCGCCATGCTTCGTCGCGCTCGTCGCAAAGAGCGATGCTATTTGCTCCTCGCGCTCCTTGCCTGGCGCGAAAATCTGCTCGCAGCCCGCCCTGCGGGCGCGGGGTCGGCCCTCCTCGTCGGCTTCCCATCGAGGATAAGTATTTTATAAGTACAAAATAAGTATTCCATCAGGCCAGCACTTTCGCGTGCGCGCACACCGGGCAGCGGACCTTGACCGGGCCCGCGACCGGCGAAAGGAGGAGCCGGGAACCGCATCGCGAGCACTTTCCGCGGAGCTTGCCGTCCGCTCGGGCCTTCGGGGCGACGATCGGGCCCGTGATCGGGAGGCGTCCGAAGTCGAACTCGTCGTCGCGGACCGGCGACAGGTCGACGGGCTGGTTCCGGGGCCACGGCCACGGCGCCGGCTTCGCCCGCGGCGCGGGCGCGTCCGCAAGGACCGGCGGATCGACGCGGCCCGTACGGAACACGAGCTCCTTCGAGCCCGCAAGGTCGAACGGCGACTCCGGCTCGGCGGCGACGACCTCCGGCGCGACCGGTCCCGGCGGCGGGTCGAGGACCCCCCGGACGAGGGCCCAGATCGTCGTCGACGCCGCAAGGAGAAGCAGGCCGGCGGTCCGGGCCCCGGGCGCCTTGCCTTCGACGAGGAGGCCCGTCCACGCAAACAGGATGAGGAACGCGCCCGAGACGGCGGCGAACTCGA
>JBQTJL010000153.1:0-4463 GCA_052387135.1 Methanobacteriota archaeon
AGAGGCGCGGCGCCTTCGGCGCCGCTCGGCTATGTGGACTGGATCTTCAACGCCTGGGGCGGAAAATACAAGGGGCATCTTGCCGACGACGACATCCCGGCTCGACTTGCGCACGTCCTCGGGATGCCCTACTGGGAGCCCGGCATCGTGATGGAGGGCGGCGCGCTCGACGGGAACGGCCAAGGCACGATGCTCACGACGGAGCAGTGCCTGTTGAACCCGAACCGGAATCCGGCGCTTTCGCGCTCCGAGATCGAGGCGGCCCTTCACGACTATCTGGGCGCGCGACACGTGTTGTGGCTTGGCGACGGGATATCCGGGGACGACACCGACGGGCACGTAGACGACATCGCCCGCTTCGTCGGGCCTTCGACCGTGGTCGCGTGCCGCGCCCCCCGCGGCGACGAGGACCACGAAGCCCTCGAAGGCAACTGGAAGCGGCTCTCCGAGATGCGCCTCGAGGACGGAAGCTCCCTCCGGGTCGTCGAACTCCCGATGCCCGGGCGCATCGAGGACGACGAAGGGAAGCCGCTCCCGGCGTCGTATGCGAACTTCTACATCGCAAACGGCGTCGTCCTCCTCCCCGTGTTCGGGCACGAGAACGACGCGCGCGCGGCCCGCGTCCTCGAGGCCTGCCTCCCGACGCGGCGCATCGTGCCGATCCGTTGCGAAGACATGGTGCACGGGCTCGGCACGTTGCACTGCGCGAGCCAGCAGCAGCCGGTTTGACGTGTTCGGGGGACGCCGATTGATCGGCACGCAGGAAAAGGTTCGGAGGCGCGGGACGACGTTCTTTCCGCCCCCGGGCCGGCGTCCGCGGCGTCTGCGGGCCGATGGCTTCGTCGTCCTCGCCTCAGTCCTCGCCGCTTCTTTGTGATGTTCCTGGAAGCGGCTCGTCCCTCGGCTCGGACTCCTTGCCCTCGTCCCGCATCCGCGCTAGGGCGTCGGCTTCGCCTCCGCCCTGCGCCTCGGTCGCTTCGCTCCCTCGGCTCGCGGCCGCCTGGCCCGGCGGCGGGGGGGACGACGCGGCTCACGCTGGTGCCAAGGTCCATGAGGTCCGATTTCCCTGAGCAGGCTCGTGTCATCTGCGCCACCCGGTCTCATTCACCCCGATGGCCTCGGCGTGAGAAGCATCGTCGTCTTTTCCGCCGCCGGACCAAGGCGCGCGAGCGGATGGGGCGCGATGGCAAGGCAGGCCGAGGGAGGGAGGAGCCGCGCCCAGGAACTTCACCAAGGCGCGGCGACGACCGAGCCGAGGACGACGCAGCCATTCGCCGCGAAGACGCCGCAGACGACCGGCCGGGGGCGGAAAGAATTGGACTGCCGTTCCCAGCAACCTGCCCCCCACACGCCCTACGCCGAATCCAGGAGCGCGAACCCGATGAACGCCACGATGCCCGCAACGATCGTGACGAAACCGAGGATCCGCTGCGGCCACTCCGGAAGCACGGCGATCCCTAAGAGCGCGGTCGCCCGCGCGAGAAGACCTACCAGCATGACCGTGAGCGCGAAGCGGTAGACCCGACGGCTTGCCGCAAAACGCGGCGCCTCGGGGGGCGGCCGATACCGCACCGTCTCGGAGCGCCGGACCGAGTAGTGGACCTCGTCCGGAGCCTCGGAGGCGGTCTTCGGGGCCGAGGCGCCGCATCGGGGACAGAAATCCCACGACGGCTCGAGCCCGGCCCCGCATTGCGGGCACGGGGGCCCGCGGCCGCCGCCGCCTTTCGAGCGCGACCACATCCAGAGCACGAACACGGTGACGGCGAGACCGCCGGCCATCACGAGCAGGGTGAGCGTGAGGTCGGAGACCCAGGCCGCGAGCGTCGGGTCCATCGTCACCGCTCCCGCCGATGCGACTGGGGCCGGGCCCAGGCGCGGGCGCAAGCGCAAGCGCAAGGGGCGCCCCGACCGAAACCGTGTGGCCCGGCTCCCCGCCAGAACGGTATTTCCCGTCGTCCCCCTCGCCCTCGCCCTCAATGTCCGGGTCCCTCTCCCCAGATGTGCTTGTGGAGCTGCGTCGAGACGCGCGCGTCGAGCCCTTCATGGAGGACGCGCTCGGCGATGCGCCGGAGGACGCCGTCTGCGCCCCAGACGGGTTGAAGGACGACGGGCGCCCGGACCGGATGCTTCCGGAGGACGGAGACCGCGTAGTCGTAGTCGGCGTCGTCGAGGATCACGAACTTCAGCTGGTCCTGCGGCCGGAGCAGCGCGAGGTTCTCCCATCGGTTCTTGTGCTCCATCGTCGAGCCGGGGCATTTCACGTCCATGCTCACGCAGAGCCGCTCGCGGAGCGACACCGCGTCGAGTCGGGAGATGTCGATCGAACCCGAGGTCTCGACGACGACGCGGTAGCCGTCCCCGAGGAGGTCCTCCACGAAATCGACCACCTCCGCCTGGAGGAGGGGTTCGCCGCCCGTAAGGCAGACGCGCTTCGTCTTGTATCGGCCGACGATCGCGCGGAGCTCGCCCCGGTCGATGTCCTTGCCCTCGTAGAAGGAGTACTCCGAGTCGCACCAGACGCAGCGCAGGTTACAGACGGTAAGCCGCACGAAGGTCGTGGGAAGGCCCACGTCGGCCCCTTCGCCCTGCAGCGAATGGAAGATCTCGTTGACCTTGAGGCTCACGGGCTCCGTTAAGGGGTCGCCTTATTTATCTCTTCTTTGTGCCCCAAGGGCGGCGACGCGTCGGGCGGTATATTCCCGGTACTCGCGCTCGCCCCGCCGGACCTCGTCGGGGGCGAAGCCGTGGACGTCGGCAAGGAGCCGCGAAACCGCCGGGAGCGCGTCCAGGCCCTGGCAGGACCGCTGCCCGCAGAGGCACCGACGAAGCAGCACGTCGGACGGGGTGACGGCGAACTCGTGGAGCGCGGCGAACCGCGCCGTCGCGAGGACCTCCGGCGTGTGCGCGCAGATCGGCCGACGGTCGGCGTCCGTCTCGGACGCGGAGAGCACGGCGCCGGCCCGCGCGCCAAAGAGGCGCAGCGCCTCCCGCGCGGAGTCCGACGAGACGCCGTGGGCCGCAGAGAGGGCGGAGGCCCGCGAAAGGAACGCGCCAAGGTCGCCTACGGGCGCGCCCGGGAGCGGCCGGTCCGCGGTCGTCGACCGGCCCTTCCGGCCGAGCCTGCGCATCGCGCGGTCGACGACGAGCGCCGCCGTCGCCCGATAGGTCGTGAGCTTGCCGCCGAGCAGGCTCCACAGGCCGTCCGCCCCGTCCTTCGCGTGGTCGTAGAGCTCGAGGCTCCGCGTGACGCTCGACTCGCGGACGCCCGTCACGGGGCGAAGGCTGCGGACCCCCGCGGTCGTGTAGTGGATCCTCGCCTCGCGGAGCGCAGGCACGACCGCGCTCACTTCCCGGACGACGTAGTCGACGTCGGAGGCGTCCGCGGCGGCGACCGCCGGGTCGCCCCGGTAGTCGGTGTCCGTCGTCCCCACGAGGCTGAAGTCGTCCCACGGGATCACGAACACGTACCGGTTGTCCTTCGTGCGGAAGACGAGCGCGTGATCGAGGAGACGGTCCGTCACGAGGTGGATCCCTTTGGTCCGCCGCAGGTACGACCGCCGCGGCCGAGGCAGCCCGGGAAGGAGCGCGTCGAGCCACGGCCCGGACGCGTTCACGGTGAGCTTCGCGCGGACCTCGTACCGCTTCCCGGTCCGCCCGTCCTCGATCTCGGCGCCGGCCACGCGGCGTCCCCCCTCGACGAGGAGCCGCGTCGCGGGCGCGTGGTTTGCGACCATCGCCCCGTGCGCCGCCGCGTCGAGCACGTTCTCGAGGCACAGGCGCTCCGGGAACAGGATCTGGCCGTCGAAGAACCGCGCCGCGCCCTTCATCCCCTCGAGGACGAGCCCCGGCTCGAGGAGGCTCGCCTCTTCCGGCCTCACGAACCGGTACGGCGGGACCGTCCCGGACGGCGCGAGCGCGTGGTACCCCCAGAGGACGAGCCGGACCGCGGGCCCGAGCCGGCCGTAGATCGGGAACAGGAACGGAATCGGCTGCACGAGGTGCGGCGCGATCCGCATGAGGATCCCGCGCTCGCGGAGCGCCTCCGCGACGAGCCCCAGGTTGAGCTGCGTGAGATACCGGATGCCGCCGTGCGCAAGCCGCGAGGAGGCGCTCGTCGTCCCGCAGCCGAAGTCGTCGCGCTCGACGAGTGCGACGGAAAGGCCGCGGATGGCCGCGTCGCGCGCGATGCCCGCGCCGTGGATCCCGCCGCCGATCACGAGGAGGTCGTGCTCGCGTTCGGCGAGCCGCCCGACGTCTCTCACGCACCGGAAACACCCTCTTCGGGCTCATTACCTCTCCGATACGTTCGGCATCTATACGAGCCCCCGGCACCATGAAAAGTCGGTGGACGAAGAAGAATCCCGGATCCGGAGGTCCCGTCTCGTCGACCGTCTCGTCGGCGACGGCGTCGTCCGGAGCGCAAGCGTCGCGCGGGCCCTACGCGAGGTGCCGCGGGAGCGGTT
>JBQTJL010000154.1:0-4569 GCA_052387135.1 Methanobacteriota archaeon
ATCGTGAGACGCAACGATTCGGCAGGACTGCGCCTGAAACATCTCGTCCAACCACGCGCCTTCATAAACCAGACACCGCATCCAAGCGGCAGACCTACATAGGACTCGGTCAACCCGACCGCTCGCCCTCCGGGCTCGCGGCGGGTCGCCTTCGCCGTTATCCGGACCGGGGGCGCGCTTGTCGCCGTCCTCCCCGTGAGAAGAGCGGATCCCGCGGTTGGGCGGGGGCCGCCCGGCTTTCGGCCGGCCCCTTGCGTGTCTGGGCGAGCTGACGGCGGGTCCTGGCCGCAAGCGTCTTATACATAGCCGTACATAGCGCGGGGCATGGAGGAACGCACTACCCTCCAGTTGCCTCGCCCCCTTCTGGCCAAGATCAAGGGCGCGGGTCGCAAGGGCCAGACCTATGCACAGATCATCAACGAGGCCCTCGAAGCCCTGGAGCGCCAACGATTCTTCGACCAACAATACCGGATCTATCTTGACATGAAGGCGGGAAAGGAGCCCTGGACGGAAGTGTGACGTGGCCTTCCGCGTCGCGCTGCGCAACAAGGCGAAGCGGGCGATCGACCGTCTTGAGGCCCGAACGCGCAGCCGGCTCTACGCCGGCATTGACGCGCTGAAGCAGGACCCCACCGCGCCTCGGCCCGGTGCCGACATCAAGGTCCTGGAGGGACAACACGGCCTGCGCCGCCTGCGAGTAGGCGACCACCGCGTCTTCTACTACGTGGACGTGGGAGACGGTTTCGTCTACACCACGGACATCAAGCGGCGGTGCAGCGGGACGTACGACTAAAGCAGGGTCAGAACATGGTGCCGGATAACAACTCGGTGAAGCGGAGGCGCGCCGCGGGGCACGCGCCGCTTACGTCGATCGTTAATGAGCGAGCGGAAAACCCGCCTCGCGGAGGAGGCGCAGCGTCGCGTCCACGGGCAACCCCACCACCGTCGTCGGGTCGCCCTGGATTCCGGCGATGAACCCGTCGCCGACCGACTGGAACCCGTACGCTCCCGCCTTGTCGAGCGGCTCGCCCGTAGCGACGTAGGCGTCGATCATCGCGTCGCTGAGCTTCTGAAACGTGACGTGGGCGACCTCGACCGTCTCGAATCGGGCCTCGTCCGAATGCCGCACGACGACGACCGCGGTCCAGACCCGGTGCGTCGCGCCCGAGAGCTTCCGGAGGAAGGCCTTCGCCTCGGTCGCGTCCCGCGGCTTCCCGAGGTTCGCGCCGTCCGGCGCCTCGACCGTCGTGTCCGCCGCGACGAGCCAGGCGTTCCCTCGCGCCCGCGCGATCGCCGCCGCCGCCTTCCGGTGGGCGACCTCGCGCACCAATTCTTTCGGTGGCAGTCCTTCCCCCAGGTCCTCGTCGACGTCCGGCACGAGGAGCTCGAACGAAAGGCCGGCCTTCCGCAGGAGCTCGGCCCGTCGCGGGCTGCCGCTTGCAAGGTATAGGACCGGTGGCACGAACGACGAACCGCTTTTGGGGTAATAAGTGATGAGTGATGCGCGGCATCACCTATCCTTCACCTATCACCCATCACGGGTAGGCGTCATTCACCAGGATCGCCTCCCAAAGGTCCGGCTCGATCCGGGTCACGAGGCCGAACTCCCCGGTCCGGACCTTCTCGCCGGCGCGTGGATGCTCGAGCGAGAGCCAGACCGCGTCGACGAAGCGGGACATCTCCTCCTCGGTCTCCTCTCCGACGCCCTCGAGCTGGAGCGCGATGTGGACCTTCTCGTGCGAATCGACGAACGCGAGGGCCTCCTCGAAGCGTAGCCCGAGGCGCGACGCGATCCGCGCGACGCCGGCAAGGTCGATCGTCGTCACGTAGACGTGGCCGCCTTGGGGCCGGCGATGGAGCCGGAACGTGAGCCCGACCATCCCGGCCACGATGTACTCCGGCGGCGCCGCCGGCCGCACCGACGCATGATACAGTAGGTCGAACCCGTCGACCGAAAGCGGGAGCGCGGTGTTCCGGAGCCGCTGGAGCCAGTCCACGACTTTGCTACGTGTCGCGCGTCCCCAATATAGTTGCCGACGTCTAGGACGCCGGCCCGAGCCCGAGCGCGGAATACGCGATCCGGACCGTGTGGGAATCCGGCGTCCCTCCGTGCCGCGACGATGCCCTCCAGGTCTCGTCGCACGTCGCAAACGGCGGGACGAGGGGGTCGTTCCCGAAGCACTCCCAGTCGAGCGAGACCGCCGCCGAGGCCCGGACGGCCCAGTGCGAGCCGGGAACGAACGTGCCAAGAAGGCTCCCGACGGCCACGTCGACGCGGCACTCGAAGTCGGTGGACGGTCCGTCGTTCCGCCATCCGGAGAGCGCGAACTGGTGCGGCGGGGTGGGCGGGAGCCCTTGCGCGAAGCCGCTGCAGCCGTCGGACACGACGCGGCTCACGCCCGCCGTGCGCCGGAGCGAGCAAAAGAAGCTCACGACCGTGCCGGCGGGGACGTTCGGGACCGTGTAGTCGTAGATACAGTTGCCGTCGACGGTCCCCGTGTCGGGCTGCGATTCGAGCGAGTCGTGGACGTCCCGGCCCGCGGCAGGTCCGCTCGCCGTCCCGGTGATCGAGTTCACGCCGGCAAGGACCGCGGGCGAAAGCATCGCGAGCGCCACGAGCACGAGCGAGACCTGGGGGCGGGTCATGGAGGCGCGACAGCGGGGCCGACCATGAAGACATTTCACGGTTCCACGTACGCGCCGGTGAGGAGCCCGATGCTCCGCGCTCCGACCCATAGAGCGAGCCCCGAAAGGGCGAACACGCTCGCCCATGCGACAACGAGCGCGGCCACCTTCACCCGCGCACCGATCCATGCCATCCCGAACGTAAACGCGGTCGTGTAGGTAAGGAGCCCGGCGAAGAGCCCGACGACGCCTGCCACGCCCCATTCGGCGAGAAGGATCGGCCCCGCGGAGAGCCAATAGGCCGGAGAGTACGGGCTCGTGAGGATCGTGGTAAAGCCCAGCGCATACGACCCTCGCGCGCGGGCCTCGCCGATGCCCCGGCGCGCGCCTTGGAGCGTGCCCCACGCCATCCAGAGGAGGAGCGCGGCGCCGAGGATCCCGAGCGAGCCCACCGCCCTCGGGTGCTGCGAAAGGTACGCGAGGAACCCCGCGGCCGCGACCGCGAGCCAGACCGCGTCTCCCGACATCGCCCCGAACGCCATCATCATCGAGCGCCGCGTCTCGCCGCGGGCCGATTCGGTCGCCATCACGGCCATCACGGGCCCCGGAGGCGCGGCAAGGAGGATGCCGAGGCCGAAACCGGCCGCGAGCGCAAGGAGGACGCCCGGCATCGGATCAAGCGCCGGCGTCGGCGCCCCCGAGCGTCGTCGCGCCCCCCATGTACGGCCGCAGGACCTCCGGGATCTCGACGGTACCATCCGGGCGCTGGTGGTTCTCGAGGAGGACGACCATCGCCCGGCTCGTCGCGACCGCGGTCGAATTCAGCGTGTGCAGCACCCGCTTCTCCGCCCCCACGCGTCCGGCGCGGACGCGGAGGCGCCGGGCCTGGTAGTCGGTGCAGTTCGAGCAGGAGACGACCTCCGCGTACTTTCCCTGTCGCGGGGACCACGCCTCGATGTCGTACTTTTTCGCGGCGACGGTCCCGATGTCGCCGGTGCACACGTTCACGACGCGGTACGGGATCTTCAGCGCCTGGAAGACCTCCTCGGCGTTCTTCACCAGTTCCTCGTGGTGCTGCCACGAGGCCTCGGGCGTGCAGAAGATGAACTGCTCGACCTTGTTGAACTGGTGCATGCGGAAGAGACCTCGCGTGTCGACGCCGTGGGCACCGATCTCGCGGCGGAAGCAGGGGGAGACGCCTGCGTATTTCAGCGGAAGGTCGGCCTCCTCGATGATCTCGTCCATGTGCATCGCGCCGATCGCGTGCTCGGAGGTCGCGATGAGGTAGAGGTCGTCCGCCTCGATCTTGTACATCACCGACTCGAAGTCGCCGAGGTCCGTCACGCCCTCGTAGGGCTTACGCCGGATCATCAGCGGGACCTCGATCGGGACGTACCCGCGTTTCGCCAAGAGGTCGAGCGCGAACAGCTGGAGGGCAAAGTCGAGCCGCGCGAGCGCCCCCTTCACGAAGACGAACCCCGCGCCGGAGGTCTTCGCGGCGCGCGCAAAGTCCGCAAGCCCCCACTGTTCGACGATCTCCGCGTGGCTCTTCAACGACGGGTCCGCCGGACGGGGCGTTCCCCAGGTCCGGACGACCTGGTTGTCTTTGTCGTCCTTCCCGAACGGGACGGACTCGTGGAGGAGGTTCGGGAGGCGCATGAGGCGCGCCTCGACGGAGCGCCGGGCGTCCTCGGCCGCGGCCTCGGACGCTAGGATCCGGGAATCGAGCGCGCGCCCCTCCTCCATCACCCGCTGCTTTCCGTCGGGGTCCTTCGCGACCTTCGCGAACGACTTCGCGAGCGCGTTCCGTTCCGCCCGGAGCCGTTCGGTCTCCTGCAGGGCCTTCCTCCAGGCGGCATCCGCCGTGACCGCCTCGTCGAGCTCGGCGAGGACCTTCGGGTTCTGTCGCCGCGCGAGGTTCTCGCGGACAAGTCCCGGCTGGTC
>JBQTJL010000155.1:0-7450 GCA_052387135.1 Methanobacteriota archaeon
GGGCACCCGGCGCGGGACAGCTCGTGCGCGAGGGCCTTGCCTTCCCGCGTGAGGACCCATTCCACGACGTCGAGCGTCCCCGCGTCCGTGACGCGGAGGCCGTGCGCGAATTTCGGCGGGATGCCGAGGCGACCGAGAAGGTCGTTCACTTGGGCGCCTCCTCCGTGGACGAGGATGATCTTCTTCCCCTTCTTCCGGAGGCCCGCGACGTCCGACACGAGCGCGGCGCGCGCGCTCGCGTCCTTCGCCACCCGCCCGCCGATCTTTGCGACGATCGTCATCGTGTCACGTCGTGTACATCGCGTTCTCTTTGACGTAGCCCTCGGTTAGGTCGCAGCCCCACGCCTTCGCGGCCTTCTTGCCGCGCTTCAAGTCGACGAGGATCCGGAGCTCCTTGCTCGCGAGGACCTGCTCGAGGAGCTTGTCGTCGCGGCGCCTTATGCCGGTCCCGTCCTGGACGACCTTCACGTCGCCCAAGCCGTTCCCGAAGTAGAGGTCCACGCGCTCCGGGTCGAAGTCCGCACCGGAATACCCCAAAGCGCCGATCACGCGGCCCCAGTTCGGGTCCTGGCCGTAGGCGGCCGCCTTCACGAGGTTCGAGCCCGCGATCGCCCGCGCGGCGAGCTTTGCGTCCTTCTCGGAGGGCGCCCTGCGCACCTCGACCTCGAGGAGCTTGCTTGCGCCTTCGCCGTCCGCCGCGATCTTCTTTGCGAGCTCCTCGCAGGCAAGCTGGAGCCCCATCCGGAGCTTGTCGTAGAGCCGGTCGTCCTCGTCCTCGACCCGGAGGCCCGAGGCGCCGTTCGCAAGGACCAGCACCATGTCGTTCGTCGACGTGTCGCCGTCGACCGTGATCATGTTGAAGGTGTCCTGGACCGCGGCCCGGAGCGCGCGCCGGAGAAGCGGCGGCGGGACCCCGCAGTCGGTCGCGAGGAACCCGAGCATCGTCGCCATGTTCGGGTGGATCATCCCCGACCCCTTCGCGATGCCGCCGATGCGGAACGTCTTCTTGCGGTGCGTGATCTCGACCAAGACCTGCTTCGGGACCGAGTCGGTCGTCATGATGGCCTCGGCCGCGCCGCCGGTGTCGCCGGAGTGGATCTTCGCGGCCATCTCGACGATCCCCGGCTCGATCAGGTCCATCGGCAAGGGGTGGCCGATGATGCCGGTCGACGCGACGCCGACCTGTTCCGGCTTGAGGTGCAGGAGCTCCGCGGCGAGGCCCGCCATCCGGCGCGCGTCCGCGAGGCCGCGCTCGCCGGTGCAGGCGTTCGCTCCGCCCGAGTTCGCGACGATCGCCCGGGCCCGGCCGCGGGCGAAGTGCTCCATCGTGACGACGACCGGGGCGGCCTTCACGCGGTTCGTCGTAAAGACGCCGGCCGCGGTCGTCGGGCGGTGGCTCACGATCAAGGCCAAGTCCTTCCGCTTCCGCTTCAGGCCGACGTACGTGCTCGCGGTCGAGAAGCCCTTCACGTCGTCGATGCTGCCCTCGAGGACGATCGCGGCCTTCATGGGGAGAGGCCTCCGGTCCAGAGGCCCCGCGTCTCGGGGAGCCCGAACATGAGGTTCATGTTCTGGATCGCCTGCCCGGAACCGCCCTTCACGAGGTTGTCGATCGCGGACAGCGCAAGGACGGTGCCGGTCCGCGGGTCGGCCTGCACGGACACGTCGCAGAAGTTCGTGCCGCGGACGTGCTTCAACTCGGGCGAGCCGGTCCGCAGGCGGACGAACGGCGCCTCCGCGTACGACTTCTCGTAGAGGGAGAGGAGATCCGCCGAATCGGACGGCCGCGCGCCGTCCTCCGGTATGAGGTAGGCCGCCGTGAGGATCCCGCGGTTCACCGGAAGAAGGTGGGGCGTGAACACGACGCGGGGGCCGGTCCCCCCGGGCGCGCCGGAGAGCCGGCCGAGCGTCTGCTCGATCTCCGGCGTGTGCCGGTGCGTGAGGAGCCCGTACGCCTTGAGGCTCTCGTTCGTCTCGGCAAAGTGGGTGCCCTCGGACGGGGCCTTGCCGGCGCCCGAGACCCCCGACTTTGCGTCGATCACGATCGTCCGGAAGCGGTGCCCGGCGGCAAGGAGCGGCCCCATCGCGAGCGCCGCCCCCGTCGGGTAACAGCCGGGGTTTGCGACGCGGCGCGCCGAGCGCACGTCGTCGGCGAAGAACTCGGGGAGCCCGTATGCAAAGCCCGGGACGAGCCCTGGGGCCGGGTGCGTCTTGCCATACCACCGCTCGTAGGTCGCGACGTCCCGGAGGCGGAAGTCCGCGGACAGGTCGATGATCGCGGTCGTCGGCGCGTTCCGCCCGATCGACCCGGCGACCTCCGCGCTCACGCCGTGCGGCAGTGCGAGGAACGCCACGTCCGCGGCCCGCTCCGCCGCGTCGGATATCGAGACGAGGGGCTCGTCCAAGAGACCGGCAAGCTGCGGAAGCCGGGCCGCCGCGGGCTCGCCCGCATGCGACTCGCTGGCCAGGGCGACGATCTCGGCGTCCGGATGCGATAGGAGAAGACGCGTGAGTTCGCCGCCGAGGTATCCGGTGGCACCGTAGACGGCGACGCGGAGATGGCTCATCGCTGGATGATGAAAAAGAACGGCGGTTCGGACTTAAGATTGATGACCCCAAAGGAACGGGCCCCGGTCACGGTTGTCGGATTTTCGACATCGGTGACTTTCCGGCGGTTCCACTGGAAAAAATCATCCGCCCTGCCGGCGTTGCCGCCGCGTGACGGTGCGGCTCAGGAACCGCCGGCGGCTCCGCCGGAAGGAGGTCGAGGAGGTGACCGCGGGCGTCTCCACGCGGTTCGGGATCGACCTCTTCGGTCCGGAGGACCCGGTCGACCGCGTCGAGGCGGCCGACGTCGACCTTCTCCTCTTCGGAGGGCGCGCGGTGGCCCTCGTGCTTCGGGGAGCCGACGGCCCCGAGCGCGTGGTGCCGACGGTCCGGGCGCTCCTCGCGAAGACGCCGGCGCGTGCGTTCGTGACGGTCGACATGGGGGCGGTCCGCTTCGTGAACAACGGGGCGGACATCATGGCGCCCGGCATCGTCGAGGCCGACCCCGGGATCGCCGTGGGCGACGCGGTCTGGGTGCGCGACGAGCGGAACAAGCGGCCGCTCGCGGTCGGGCTCGCGCTCGCCGCCGGCCCCGAGATCCCGGGCAAGGGGACCGACCGGAAGGGCAAGGTCGTGAAGAACCTTCATTGGGTCGGCGACGAGGTCTGGAACCTCGAGGCCTAGCGGCGAATTATTTAAAAACGCTTATATTCGCGGCTCGCTTAACTCCGTCCGGAGGATGCACTAATATGGGTCTTCTGAGACGCTTCGTCGGAGAAGAAAGCCGCACCAAGAACGATCTCGCCGGGGATTTCATCGACCTTTCCGACGGGGTCGACGCGGCGGGCGCGCCGACGGCCTCGTGGATCCGGGTCGCCGAGCTCACGAAGTACGATGATCTGCGCGGCTACCTTTCGACGGTGTACGAGGGGAACACGCTCGTCCTCGACATTGCCGGCGTGAAGGGCGACGAGATCGCGATGCGCCGCGTCACCTCGGACCTGAAGAAGCTCGCCTCGGACGTGGGCGGCGACGTCGCGGGCCTCGGGGACCACATGCTGCTTGTGACCCCGACCGGCATGAAGGTCGACCGGCGCAAGCTCCGCTCCGGCGCCTAGGCCGCAATCTTCATAGGAACGTGGCTCTCATGCCTCATCGGTTCGAACATGCGTGAAGATATGAAGGACCGACTGGACGCGAAGTGCCCCGCGTGCGGGCGCGCGACGCTCCAGATCCGGAGCTTCACGCACGAGGTCCCGTACTTCGGCGAGGCCCTCGAGACCCTGCTCCTTTGCGTCGACTGCGGGTACCGCCACGTCGACTTCACGATCCTCGAGCAGCGCGAGCCCATGCGCTACGCGCTCGCGTGCCGGGGCCGGGACGACTTCGGCGTCCGCGTGATCCGGAGCAACACGGGCACGTTCCAGGTCCCGGAGCTCGGGTTCACCGCCGAGCCCACCCAGCTCTCCGAGTCGTTCGTCTCGAACGTCGAGGGCGTCCTCGAACGCGTGAAGAAGGCCTTCGAGACGGCGCTCGCCGGCGCCGAGGACGAGCCGCAGGCCCAAGAGATCCGGCTGCGCCTCGCCCGGCTCGATCGCATGCTCCTTGGCGAGGACGAGTTCACCCTCGTGCTCGAGGATCCGCTCGGGAACAGCATGATCGTCTCCGACAAAGCGGAGCGCCGGAAGCTCACGGACGAAGAGGTCCGAAGGCTCGAGGACGGGCTCCCCGTGCTCGACCTCAAGGACCTGCAGTAGGCCGGCTTTTCTTTGCGACATAGAGCGTCGCAAGACACAGGATGAGCGCGATCACGACGAGCGCGAGGCCTGCGGCAAGCAGCGTCGAATCGCCCGCGGCCGCCGCCGCGTCCTCGCCCCCCTTGAGGACCGGAGCCGCCGCCGACGGCGCCTGGTCCGCCTCCATACGGTCCTCGGCGCTTCCGGGCGGAAGGCCGGACGGGCGGGACATGAGGAACGCGGCGAGCGCCAGCACGCCGGCCGCCGCCGAGCCTGCGGCGGTCGAGAGGAGGATCATGATGCGCGAGCGCTCCGGGTGAAGGAGCCTCCGCCCCTTCCAAGAAAGCTCATAGTAGACCCACTGGCGCTCCGGGTCGTCGAGGCGACGCACGAGCCCGCTTGCCAGCAAGGTCTCCAGGTGCTCGTGGAGCGTCGCCTTGTTCAGGTCCATGAGGCGCGACAGCTCGCTCACCGTGTAGTTGCGCTGCTCCAGGTGCTTCAAGGCCGAGAGCCTCGTGTCCGAGGCGAGGGCCTTCAAGTCCTGCCGCGAAAGCTCGATCGGGGCGTCGTCCATCAGTCGTCCGCGTCCTCGTCGTCTGCGGCCCCGCCGGCAAGGTCCGCCGCGCGCCAGTCCTTGATCACCGCGTCGATCCGGCCCGCAAGGTCGCGCTTCTTTCCGCGAAGCTCCCCGCGGAGCTTCTGCAGGGCGGCGTGCTTCGCGTACGGCTCGGTGTCCGCAAGGAAGCTGTTGATCATCATGAGCGGGGTCTCCCACTTCTCGAGCTCCTGGACCCCCTTCACCGGCGCCTTCAGCGCCTTGTCCGCGTCTTTGGCGAACTCCTTCCCGTACTCGAGGAACTCCGCGACGACGTCCTCCTCGGGCGCCTCTTCGGGAAGCTCGCCGCCCTCCTGCTTCACGACGAACTCCATCGCTTTCTTCTCGAGCTCCTTCTTTGCGGCGCGGATCTTTGCGCGAAGCTCGGCGACCTGCGCATTTCCGTCCGCGACCTCCTCGGTGTCCGCAAGGAACGTGTCGAGGACTTCGACCTGGTTCTCCCAGACGTAGAGCTGGTCCTCGTTCAGGATGGGACGGGCGAGCGCCTCTTCCGCGTTCTTGAGGTACGATTCGCCGCCGGCGACGAGGCTCGCGATCTCCATGACGTTCCCGTACCGACCAATGGGGAGTCGATGGGCTTTAAAGTTGTGGGATGCGGTCGGCGCTTCCCAAACGCTACTTCTTCGCTTCTTTGCAAGGGGTCAAGGGCGTGCAAGGTCGGCAAGGGGCGCGAAAGGCCGTCGGGCCGCCTTCTTGTGCCGACCACCCGTGCCCGAACCGCGGAAACGGGTTCGCGCCTCGAAACGGGCCAAAGACAGACGACCGGAGCAGGAACGCCGACCATACGAGCCCGATGCAGCGAACCCTCGCATGCCGAAACGGGCGGGATGGGCCCGACTGGATTTGAACCAGTGACCACCCGGTTATGAGCCGGGCGCTCTGACCGGACTAAGCTACGGGCCCCGTTCCCGGGAACCACCGCGGGCGCCTTAATCCCCTGCGTCGAAGACGAGTTTCCCGGTAAGGAGCTTCAGCGAGAGGCCGTCCGGAAGCATCGCGAGGCGCTGCGTATGGATCTTGCCGAAGCCCGCGGCCTCGAACCGCGCGCGCACGCGTTCGTCGAAAAGGTTCGTGCCCTTCCCGTCCGGAGACCGTCCCTCGCCCCAATCGACGTCGATCGCGACGAACTTGCCCCACGGCCAGAGGACCCGGGCCGCTTCCTCGATCGCGGACTCGAAGGCGTCCAGGGCCACGCCGCTTGCAAAGAACGATGTCGCCACGCACTGGAACGTCTCGTCGGCGAACGGGAGGCGGTCCAGTCGGCACCGCATCACGCCGAGGCGCCCCCCGACGCCGGCTTCGGCCGCGTCCTTCCGGCAGGACGCAAGGTTCTCCGGATCCTCGTCGACCATCACGAACCGGCCCGTCGCAAACCGCGACGCAAGGACCGTGCCCACGCGGCCTCCGGCCGACGCAAGGTCGAGCGCCCGGTCGCCGCGCCACAGGCCGGATTTCGTCGCGACGGCCGAGTCGACCTTCCGGAGAAGTCGGGCCCCCACGTCCAGCCGGCCGAGCGCGTTCCGGGCTACCTGCACGTTTCCGGAAGTGCCTTTCCCATTTTAGGCAACCACCACAATACTTATAGGCCGACCCTAGGATGCGGTTCAAACGCCATATCCAAACACCTTAAGCGTTCCCTGTCGGAAGCGGTATATACGGAAATGGCGCTCGTCCAGCGAATCTCCGGAGACATGGTGATGCACATGCGTGGATCCGTACTCGTCCTAGCAATTCTTGTCGCGACGACCGGCGCGGGCCTCCTTGCGGCGCCCGCCGCGGCCCAGGCCGGCGGCTGCGCGGCGGCGAGCGCGAGCTGCCAGACCAACCTTCAGCTCGCGATCACGCCCCCCTCGGCGTGCATCACGCCGCTCCAGGAGGTCGCGAGCGTCCCGATCGACGTCCGCTACACCTACACCGACGCCGGCGTCTCCTTGATCACGACGCCGGTCACGCTCGAGGTCATCGACGCCCCCGCGTGGGTCGTCATCTCGTTTACTCCGCAGGTCCTTCCGCTCGCGGTCGTGCAGCCATCGGGCGCCACGACCGTCGGCAACACACGCGAGTCGACCGGCACGGTCATCATGCAGGTCGCGGCGACGATCAACTCGCCGGCCTTCCAGCCGACCTCCGTGAAGATCCAAGGCACGGCGGCGGCGAACGGCGGCAACGCCCAGTCGACCGCGCAGCAGACCTTCACGATGTGCGCGGGCTACTTCGGCATCATCGACGCGGTCGCGGACACGACGATCCAGAAGGGCGGCCCGCAGAAGCAGATCAGCTTCCCGATCACCGTCACGAACTTCGGCAACGGCCAGACGAAGGTCTTCTTCGACATCAGCGCGAAGCCCGAGGGCGACGAGCGCGGCTACCAGGTCATCGCGCCGCAGCCGATCATCCTCGAATCGCGCCAGGAAGGCGGCCGGAACATCCAGAAGCAGGCGAACCTCCAGATCCAGCTCCCGTTCAAGAACGGGTACGTGAACAACGTCGGCGCCGTCACGGTCGACATCACGTCGAACTACGCCCTGAACCAGCAGTTCCGGGGCGACCG
>JBQTJL010000156.1:0-5022 GCA_052387135.1 Methanobacteriota archaeon
GGGAGCAAGGAGCAAGGCGTGTCCTTCGCCTCTTGCGTCTTGCCCGTCCTTGCTCCTTGCTACGTAAGAAGCAACTTCGCGTACCACCACATGCCGGTGAGCGCTTGCTTCTTCTCGCGGTCCGCGAGCATGTCCGAAATCGCGTTCCGGACCGCAGGCTTCGTCGCCGCGCGCCGGATGACCCAGTTCAAGAGCCACGTGTGGCGGCCGAGCTTCTGGAGCTTGTACGAGGTGTCGATCTCGTCGCCGATCTCGTGCCAGAGGGCGGCCTCGTAGGGCGAAAGGCGCTCCCGGCCCACGTCGTTTGCGGCGATGGCTTGGGAGATTACGCGGGAGGCGTGCCGCGCCGAGACGAGGGCGTTGCCGATCCCCTCGCCGGAGAACGGGTCGATGAGGCTTGCCGCGTCGCCCACGAGGACCCAGCCGTCGCCGGTGAGCCGGCGGCGCTTCGAGCCCAACGGTAGGAGCCAGCCACGGAACGAGTTCGGGACCTCTTTCGCGCCCTGGAACCGCTCCTTGAACATCGGGTGCTCCCGGATGAGGCGGTAGGTCGTCTCTTTCATGTTCGGCTTCGCGTGGCCGTCCGTCGGCTTCAAGTCCGACTCGATCATCCCCGCGCCGACGTTCGCGAGGCCGTTGTCCAGAGGGAAGATCCAGAAGTAGCCCGGAAGGAGGTCCGGCACGAAGTGGATCTCGATGTTGTCGGTCAATCCCGAGACGCCTTCGTAGTAGATGCGGAACGCGCCGATCCAATGGTCCGGGTCCCGATCGTACGCGCCGACCTTTTGCGCGACGACGCTCTGGGCCCCGTCCGCCCCGACGACGACCTTCGCGCGGAACTCCCGCGGGGGTCCGCCCTTCCCGCGGACCTTCACGCCGACCGCGCGCGTCCCCTCGAAGAGGACGTCGGTGACCTCGTGCTCCTCGAGCGTCGTCACGTTCTTGTACGACTTTGCGTGCTGGAAGACGATGTCGTCGAAGACGAGGCGACGCGCGACGTAGCCGGGGTTGATGTAGTTGTGCTTGTCCGGGCGCTTGAACGAGGCCGGGTCCACCTTCTTCGGGAACGGGATCTCGACCGTGTCGCCCTTCGGGCTCGAAAAGAGGACGCCGAGGGCGCTTGCGTGCGGCCGCGCCTCGATCGCCTCGGTGAGTCCGAGCTCGCGAAGGACGCTGATCGATTTTCCGGAGATCGCGTCGCCGCAGGCCTTGTCGCGCGGGAAGCGCGCCTTCTCGAGGAGAAGGACGTGCAGGCCGTCGCGCGCAAGGAACGATGCGCAGGCCGCCCCGCCGGGGCCGCCGCCCGCGACGATCACGTCGAAATCCGTCTTCGGGGCCACAGTCCGCCACCACGAGGAAGCGACATAAACCTATCCGTCCTCGGTCGGAGACACGACGACCTCTTCGACGACCTCGCGTCCGAACCACCAGTAGAGCGGGAGGCCCGCGAGCGTAAGGAGGATGCCGACCCCCGCCTCGAACGGGCGGCGAAGGACCGCGTTTGCAAGGAAGAGCCCGGCGAACACGAGGAACGCGATCGGCACCCACGGGTAGAGCGGGACGCGGTACGGTCGGGGGCGGTGCGGGTCGCGGCGCCGCAGGTGGAAGAAGCCGACCGTCGTGAACACGACGAAGACGAACGTGAGGAAGATCTCGTACGTGACGAGCTGCTCGAAGGTGCCCGAGAGGACGAGCACCGAGCCCCAGACGGCCTGCAGGACGAGGCTCCGGTGCGGCGTCGCAAAGCGCGGATGCACGCCCGCGACGGCCTCGGGGAACACGCCGTCCCGCGCCATCGCGAAGTAGATCCGGGCCCCGGTGAGGATGACCGCGTTCACCGTGCCGAAGGTCGAGACCAAGACCGCGGCCGTAAGGAGCCGGCGGCCGGTCTCGCCGCCGATCGCCTCCGCGACCGCTCCGCCCACGAAATCGTCCTCCGCGACGCCCGCGACGCCCCGCGCGCCGAGCACGTGGAGGTACGCGAGGTTCACGACGACGTAGATCGCCATCACGCCGAGGACCCCGCCGATCATCGCGAGGGGGACGTTGCGGCGGGGGTTCCGGATCTCCTCGGCGACCTGCGTCGCGTTGTACCAGCCGTCGTAGGCGAAGTTCGCGGCGAGCATCGCGACGCCGATCGCGCTCACGAGGGCGAGTCCCGAAGGGACCTCTCCGAGGAAGGACGGCGCGCTTCCCCCGGTCGAAGGGAGGAGGAACGCGGCCGCCGTAAGGCCCAGGACCGCCGCGATCTTGAGGAAGGTCATCACGTCCTGGACGCGGCCGCCGAAGCGGACCCCGACGTAATTTACGGCCGTAAGGAACACGACGGTGCCTACCGCGACGAGCTTCGTTGCGATCCCGGCCGCGCCGGTGAGCGTCCCGAGCGCCGTCGCGAACGCGACCGCGACCGCGGCGAGCGCGCCGGATTTCGACGCAAGGAAGATCGACCAGCCGTTCAAGAACGCCCACTTGCGGCCGAACATCTCGCGCATGTAGACGTACTGGCCGCCCGACTCGGGGTACATCGCGGCAAGCTCGGCGTACGTGAGGGCGCCTGCGAGCGTGAGGAGCCCCGCGAAGACCCACACGACGATGACGAGCAGGGGGTCCGGGACCTCGGAGGCGACGAGGTTCGGGACGAAGAAGATCCCGGAGCCGATCATGCTCCCCATCACGATCGTGGTCGCCTCGAGGAGGCCTAAGTCGCGGCGGAGCATCGGGGCGGCCGGCGGCGTCAACGCGTCCGGCATGCCCGCGGCCGCATAATAATGCTTCACGTCGGGGCAGCGGAAGCGCAAGCGCAGGCGCAGGCGCAAGCGCACGGGACGGCGTGGGCCAAGAGGTTCCCGGCATCGTCGTGAAGACTCCCGCAAATCCGGCTCGCGCCAGCCTAACAGCTTTATACGGCACCTTCCGTTCGCCGGCCAGCACGCCGGGATCGCCTAGTCTGGCCAAAGGCGAGAGACTCAAGATCTCTTCCCGCAGGGGTTCGCAGGTTCAAATCCTGCTCCCGGCACTGGAGCCGCATGCGCCCCCTCCTCACCGAGCGGCTCGAACTGGTTCCGGCGAACGCCGCTTTGGTCCAGGCCTCCCTCGATGACGCCGCCGTTCTTGCACGTCTCCTGACCGCGACCGTACCGACCGACTGGCCGCCCGAATATTTCGATGCGGACGCCCACGGATGGCTCCTCGAAAAGGCCGACGACGGACGCTACGAGGGGTGGACGGCATGGTTCATCGTGACCCGCGGACCGCCGAGGGCGCTCGCCGGCATCGTGGGGTACACCGGCCCGCCGTCCGCCGACGGAGCGGTGGAGATCGGCTACGCCCTCTGTGTGGCGCATCGCGCAAGAGGGTTCGCGACGGAAGCCGCGCGGGCGCTCGTCGGCCGCGCCTTCGAGGACGCGAGGACCCGGCGCGTGGTCGCCGAGACGTTCCCGCATCTTACGGCGTCGATCCGCGTGATGGAGCGGTGCGGCATGAGGCCGGCCGGGGATGGCCGGGCGCCCGGGACCGTGCGGTGGTCAATTGACCGGTAGAACGCCGTCCGGCCGGTCAGACGTTTGTCGTCCCCATCGCGAAATCGAAATATTCATGGTTCACGAGGCGCACTAGCCGAACGAGGGTGTGTATGGGCTCGCTCACCGTACGGGTGCCTTGCATGTTCTGCGGGAAGCCGCTCCGCGACGAGGGTGAGGCCTACTACGACCACATCCACAAGAACCGGTCGTGCGAGTGGCAGTACGAGTCTTGGCTCGAGAACCTCGTCGCGGACCACCCTGGCGGCTGACCGTTCAATACCGTGATATGTGATGGGTGATGCGCCCCATCGCTCATCACCTTTCACTCATCACTCGTTCGTCGTCACTCGTCACTCATGACCCATAACCCATCACCGTGGGCGCCTCACCGGATCGCGTCCACCTTGTGATTCTTCGACTCGACCGACACGATGCACCGGTTCGCCGCGACGAGCGCGTGCTCCATGCCGATCTCGGCCCCGACGCCCGCCGGCAGCGTCACTTGGACCGTGAGCTTCTTCCCGTCGACCCGGAAGTGCCGCTCGACGGTGATCGGCCCGGACAGCGGCTTCTCGTCGCCCATGGGGACGCGAACGGGGTCTTCCCTAATGAACTCATTCGACCGGATGCCCCTGCTCGCAGACGATGCCGCGCGGCCGGCGCGCGACCGGCGCCGAACAGGTTGGGCACCGGGCCCGCGCGAAGAACCGGTCGAGCCAGGCCTCGACGAGGAGCGCGTCGTCCTTGGTCGGCGCCTTCCCCATCTCCTCGATCCGGTGCACGATGTCGCGGAGCTCCCGCGTCGTCGCGAGGCGCCGGAGCGCGGCAAGGTCCACCGACGGGACGGCGTTCCTTCCCGTCGCGCGGGCCCGTCGCTGCAGGACGAACGCGATCGCGAGCCCCGCGAAGGCCCCCGCAAAGTGCCCCCACCAGGCGACGTGCGTCTCGTCCGCGAACACGTAGGCGACGTTGAACCCGAGATAGACGAAGAGCACGAGCATGCTCGGGGCCCAGACGACGATGAAGACCGGCATCGGCACGGTCTCCTTGGGGTAGAGGACCGCGAACGTCGTGAGGATCGCGAAGATCGCCCCCGAGGCGCCCACGTTCGCGGTCGAGACGTCGGGGAAGAGGGCGAGCGTCGCGACGGCCGCCGCAAGCCCCCCGGCAAAGTAGACGGAAAGGAACCGCCACCCGCCGATCCGGTCCTCGAGGATCGGCCCCACGGTCGCGAGGAAAAAGAGGTTCCCGAAAAGGTGCGGGAACCCGGAATGGAGGAACATGTAGGTGAGGATGGTCCACGGCTCATTTCCCGCAAGGAACGGGGCGGGGTGGAGCCCGAGCTCGGCGATCACCGTCTCCGGGCCCGGACGGAAGAGGCGCTCCGAGTACTGGACGACGAACACGACGACGATGAGCAGCGACAGCGAGTACGCGCGCGGCAGACGGGTCGTGAGGATGACGCCGAGGCCGGCGACGACGATCGCGAGGGCCGCGAGGG
>JBQTJL010000157.1:0-5848 GCA_052387135.1 Methanobacteriota archaeon
TGCCGGTAGCCGTTCGCAAGGAGCCGACGCTGGAGGGGGGCGAGCGCCTCGGCGCGCGACGCGTCCCATCGGATCTTCCCCGCGCGGGTCCGGGCGGATCCCGCGTTGCTGCAGGGTGCGTCGACGAGGACGCGGTCGAAGCCCACGCCGAACGCTGCGCTGCCGCCGTCGCGGCAGGTCACGACCGTGTTCGTCACGCCGAGCCGTTGCAGATTACCGCCGAGGATGCCTGCGCGCGACCGCGACCGTTCGTTCGCGACGACGAGCCCGTCGTCGCCGGCCGCGACCGCGAGGATCCCGGTCTTGGTACCCGGCGCCGCGCAAAGGTCGAGGACGAGCATGCCGGGCGAAACGTCGAGCGCTAGCGCCGGGACCATGCTCGCGGCGTCCTGGAGGTACACGTGTCCGAGCGTGTGCTCGGGGGTCGATGCGGCGTCTCCTTCGATGAAGAAGCAGTCCCGCGACCACGGGACCGGGTCGAGCCGGATCCCACGTCGCCGCAGTCGACCGAGGACCGCCTCGCGCGGGGCTTTGAGGGGGTTCCGTCGCAGCGCCGGTCGGGGCACGACCGCGAGCCATTCCCGCACGGTGCTCCGGGGGAAGGACGCCGAAAGGTGGTCGACGAGCGCCGCCGGGGGCTCCGCCGGGGCCTCCACCGGATCACTCCTCGTCGATCGCGAGGATCGCGTGGAGCACCGTGTCCCCGACGGCAAAGAGCGAGTCCGGGCTCATGTGGGCGGGGTCGTCGTGCGCGGTATGCCAGGGCTCCGGGAAGGGCGCGCCGTCCGTGTCGAGGTGGATCACGTCGACCGCGCGGATCCCGCGGTCGGCGAACGGGACGTGGTCGTCGAGGATTACGCCCGCGACCTCGTCCTGGAACGCCTCGTGACCGCGGGTCTTTGCGACGAGCCAGATCGCGTCTTGCAGGGGCCGGTGGATGCCGGTGGCGCTCCGGGACTCCCGAAGGAGCGAGAGGTTCCGGTCGCCGACCATGTCGAGGTTCACATATCCCGTCGCGCGGTCGATCTCCTCGGTCGAAAGGAGCCGCGCGTAGTGGCGGCTGCCTTGGATCCACTCGTGGCCGAAGCCGGGGCTTCCCACGTCCTCGCCGTCGAAGAAGACGAACCGCAGGGTGAGGTTCAAGGAGGCGTTCCCGAGCGAGCGCGCGAGCTCGAGGAGCACGGCGACGCCGGAGGCCGCGTCGTTTGCGCCGAGCACGGGTTCCTTTGCGAGCGCGGGGTCGGGGTCCTGGTCGGCCCACGGCCGCGAGTCGAAATGCGCGCCGAGGATCAGCAGGCGGTCGGTGCCGCCGGGCCGCTCGGCGACCACGTTCTCCATCTCGAAGGGTCGCCCGAGGATCGTGCCCGAGAACGGCTGCCGCGTCACGTTCCATCCAAGCGCCGTCATCCGCGCGTCGATCACGCCGCGGACCTCGGCGTTTCCCGCCGAGCCCGGGATCCGGTACCGTTCCGTGCCGTTGTGGTACTGGACCTGCTCCACGACCCAGCGGAACGCGGCGTCTCCGTCGAACGGCACGACGTCGGCGTCCGGGGGTGGAAGGTAGGAGGTGCAGCCGGCGACGGCGACGACGAGGAACGACGCGAGGATCGGCCGCGGCATGGGCTGTCTCAGGCGGATGTGCGCCTCGAGCGCTTAGGCTTTTCGGGGCTCTCCGGCCCCCCGAGCTCCGGCGGGACCTTCGCGAGGCCCGCGGGCGTCATGCGGCCGGCGTCGATCAGCCGCTGCGCCCGTTCGCGGTTCGAGTCGGACCACTCGGATCGGGCTTTCCGCGGCACGAACCGCAGGACCGAGTGCGTCTCGTCGAGGCTCTGCCGCTCCGTGTCGACCCAGCCGAAGCAGATCGCCTCTTCGACCGCCTCTTCGTAGGAGACGCTGCGTTCGCCCGCCGTGCGGTGCGGGAGGACGAGCCACGCCTGCTTCGCCTTCTCGTGGTTTGTGGCAAGCCACCGGCGCCACGCCGCGCGGTCGGCCGCCTGGACGGGCGTCCCGGTCCGCTTCGTCAAGGGGACCGCGTCCCCCGACGGTCGAGCTCCTCGGCGATGATCAGGTGTTGGATCTCGTTCGTGCCTTCGTAGATGCCGCAGATCTTCGCGTCCCGGAAGTACCGCTCGACCGGGAACTCCGTGGTGTAGCCTACGCCGCCCAGCACCTGGACCGCGTCCTCGGTCACCCGCATCACCATCTCGGCCGCGGCGAGCTTCGCGATCGACACCTCGAGCCGGTTGTCCTCGCCCACGTCTTTCTTCCACGCGGCCTTGTGCACGAGGAGCCGGGCGGCCGCGATGTCCATCGCCATCCGGGCGAGCATCCGCTTCACGAGCTGAAAATCGTAGATCGATCGGCCGAACGCCTCGCGGTCGTGGGCGTACTGGAACGCGACCTCGAAGGCGGCCTGCGCGATCCCAAGTGCCCCCGCGGCGACCGAGAGCCGACCGTTGTTGAGGATCGCGTTCGCGGTCGCCCAGCCGTCCCCCTCGCGGCCCAAGAGGTTCGCGGCGGGGATCCGGCAGCCTTCGAAGAGGAGTTCGGCGGTGCGGCTCGCACGGAGCCCGAGCTTGTTCTTCACCTCGACCGAGCCGGGACGGAATCCGGGCGTGCCCTTCTCGACGAGGAAGCAGGCAAGGTCGTCCCGCTTCGTCTTGTGGTCCGTGAACGGGGAGGTCCGCGCGAAGACGACGACGACGTCCGCCACGTCTCCGTCGGAGATCCACATCTTGCTCCCGTCGAGGACGTAGGACGCGCCGTCCTTCCGGGCGACGGTCTTTAGCGCCGCCGCGTCGGACCCGGAGGACTGCTCCGTCAAGGCCCATGCGCCGCGCTTCTCGCCGCTTGCAAGCTTGGGGAGCCATGCGCGCTTCTGCGCTTCGCTTCCGGCAAGGAGGATCGTCATCGCGCAGAGCGACGTGTTCACCGAGATCGTGGTCCGGATCGAAGAGCAGCCGCGCGCGATCTCCTCGGTGAGGATCGCGTAGGAGACCGCGTCGAGCCCGAGGCCGCCGTACTCCGTGGGGAGGGGCGCGCCGAGGAACCCCATCTTCGCGAGTTTGCCCACGATCTCGGCCGGGATCTCCCCGTCGTCCTCCCACTTCGCGACGTGCGGCGTGATCTCCTTGTCCACGAACTCTCGGGCGGTCTCCCGGAGGAGTCGCTGCTCGTCCGTGTAGCCGAAGTCCATCCTGATCAGTTCCTAGTCGGAAAGTTCCACGATGAGGTCGAGCTCGAACGGGGCGTTCAGCGGCAGCGCCGCGGCCCCGAGCGCCAAGCGCGAGTGCTTTCCCTTCTCGCCGAACACCGCGACGAGGAGGTCGGAGGCCCCGTTCGTCACCTTGTGCTGCTCGGTGAAGCCGGGCGCGGAGGCGACGTGGCCCACGGCACGCACGACCCGCGCGACCTTGGAGAGGCGGCCCACCTCGCCGCGGACGACCGCGATCGCGTTCACGCAGGCGGTCCGCGCGCACTCCTGCGCTTCGGCCACGTCGAGGTCGCGGCCCACGAGGCCTTCGTGGACGAGTTTGCCGCCGACCGTCGGGAGCTGCCCCGAGACGTAGAGGAGCTTCCCGGTCCGGACTGCAGGGACGTAGGACGCGACCGGCTTCGCCACCTCGGGAAGGGGGATCTTGAGCTCGGAGAGGCGGGCCTCGGGATCCATGGGACGCCGATGCCGCTCGGCCTATTTAAGTCCCTCCGCTCTCGAAGGTTCAGAGGTCGCGCTTCGCGAAGCGCCACTCCGCAAAGACGAGAAGTCCGCCGATCCAGCGAAGGAGCGCCGAGAGCGCCGAGTACTCGTTGAGGTACGCGGGCGCGATCGGCCACGGGATCACGCCGAGGATCGCGTCGCTCCCGAGGATCGACTCGAGCACAATCGTCGCGAGCATCGCCGGGTTTGCGAACATGCCCCCGAAGAAGAGGTGCTTCGCAAAGGGGGAGGCCGTGCCGGCGCCCGTGAGCTTGAGGAGGGCGCCGACGACGAGCCCGAGGATGAGGAACCAGAGGATCGAGAAGAGGAACCACGCGAAGACGGACGCGCCCATCGCGGCGCGGCGCGTCGAGGCGACCGCGGAGATCGCCATCGCGAGCGAAAGGAAGAGCGCGGAAAGGACGATCACGCCCCCGAGGAACACGAGGAGGCGCTGCGGGTCCCCGCCGGTCCCTTGCGTGAACACGTACGCGGCGCCCGCGGCGAAGCCCACAGCGAGGCTCGTCGCAAGGACCGCGAGGAGCCCGAAGAACTTCCCGTACACGACCTCGTAGCGGAGCACCGGCATCGCGACGAGCGAATGCAGGCTCCCGGCCTCGATCTCGCCGACGATCGTCGCGTAGCCGAGCATCACGGCAAGGAGCGGGATCAGGATCCCCCGAAGGAGGAGGCCGCCCGTGAGGAACATCTGGCGGACCGGCTCCTCGGCGGGCACGTCGACGGCGACGTATGCAAAGATCAGCATGAGGAGGACGAAGATCGCGGTCATCACGATCGTCCAGCGGCCGCGGAGGCCATCGAGGTACTCCTTCTTCGCGACGGCGAGGATCGGGTTCGTCGCCATCCTCAGCCCTCCTTCGTGAGCGTGAGGAAGACGTCCTCGAGCCGGGCCTCTTCGGTCCGGAAGTCGGCGATCGACCCGCCGGCGTCCTCGATCGCGCGGAGCACCCGTTTCTTTGCGTCGGCGTCGCAGGCGACGACCAGCGTCCGCCCGTCGAGCCGCGCCTCGGAGACGCCCTCGAGCCCGCGGAGCGTCGCCTCGATCCCGTCGACGGGCGCCTCCAGATGGACGGTGAGCCGGGGGCGCATGTCGAGACGTTTCGAGAGCGCGTCGACCGAGTCCGTGGCGATGGTGCGGCCCTTGTGGACGATGCCGACGCGGTGCGAGAGCTCCTGCGCCTCCGCGAGAAGGTGCGTCGAGAAGAACACGGTGCGGCCCGCGCGGTTCGCCTCGAGCACGATGTCCTTCACGAGGCGCGCTCCGTGCGGGTCGAGGCCGCTCGTCGGTTCGTCGAGAAGGAGGATCGGCGCGTCGCCGAGAAGGGCCTTCGCAAGACCCAGGCGCTGGAGCATGCCCTTGCTGTACCCGCCGCACTTTCGGTCCGCGGCGTCGGCGAGGCCGACCTTCGCGAGGAGCTCGTCGCGGCGCTCGCGGGAGACGCCGAGGATGTCCCCATAGAACGCGAGGACCTGCCGGCCGGTGAGGTTCGGGTAGAACGCCACGCGCTCCGGAAGATAGCCGATCCGGCGCTTCGCCTCGCGCTCGTCCTCGGAGAGAGGGATCCCCGCGATCGTGACCGAGCCCGCGTCGGGGCGCGCGAGCGCGAGCATCACCTTGATCGTCGTGGTCTTCCCGGCCCCGTTCGGGCCGAGGAACCCGAACACCTCGCCTTTCTCGACGGAAAGGTCGAGCCCTTGGATCGCGGTCACTCGGCCGTACCGCTTCGTCACGCCGCGGACCTCGAGGATCGGGGCCACGCCCACCGAAACCGCCGAAGGGGGAAAAGGTTTTTCATTGTCGCCGCGGCGACGCAAGGCCCGTCTCGGGCCCCGGCCGCGGGTCCACGGCGCGGTAGTGCACGCGACGCCCCTCGCGGGCCGCCGTGACCGCGCCACCCTCGACGAGGTCGCGGAGAATCCGGCAGACCGCGCCGGCCGTGAGCCCCGTGCGGGACGCCAGGCGCGCGAGCGGGGCGCCGGGCTCTTCGCGAAGGGTCGAAAGGACGCGCGCGACGCTCGGCCGGCGCTCGACCGCGACGCGCGCACGCTCCGGCGCGGGAAGCTGGCCGGCGACGAACGAGCGCCGGGTCTTTCCGGAGCGGAACCGGACCACGGCGCCGACGCGCTCCA
>JBQTJL010000158.1:0-5626 GCA_052387135.1 Methanobacteriota archaeon
AATCGACAGGCATCGGCGTTCGCGGTCGTCTCGCTCATCGTCCTTCTCGTCCCCTCGGTCGTGGTCGTACCCACGGCCGTCGCGACGCCCCCGGCCGGCTCGGCGCCGGGCGCGCTTCCCCCGATGAGCCCCGGGCTCGCCCGGGCCCTCGTGGCCCCTGCCACGGGCGAGATCGAAGCGATCGTCCGGCTCGCGGAGCCCGTCGCCGAGGCGGACCTTCAGCGCGCGCTCGACCACGGCCTTGCCGTGAGCCTCCCCTTGCGATCGTTCCCGATCTTCGGCACGTTGGGAACGCCCGCGGCGACGCGTGCGTTCCTTCGCTCCGGCGGCATCGAGTACGCCGAAGTGAACGAGGTCCTCACGTACTCCATGGCGAGCGCCCGGATCTCCACGCTCGTCGACTCCGTCTCGGGGAACCTTCCCGGGATCGGCGGGCCCCTCACGATCGCCGGCACCGTCGTCGACGGCACCGGCGTCGGGATCGCGATCGTGGACGCGGGCATCGACACGACCCACCCCGATCTTCCGTGGGGCAGCAAGGTCGTGAAGAACTGGCAGTTCGTCTGCCCGACGTACGGCCTCATCCACACCGGCACCGGCCGCTGCTACCTCTCCTCCCTCTTGAAGACGAACGTGCCCGCGACCCCCGACGTCGACGGCTGCAACGAGCTCGTCGCGGACCCGTCGGCGCGCTACGCCCCCACGTTCTGGGTCGACGCGCCGACCACGGACCACTCGAGCGGCCACGGCACGCACGTCGCCGGCATCGCCGCCGGCTCCGGCGCGGGCGCCGGCGGCCGGTTCCGCGGCGCGGCACCCGGCGCGTCGCTCTACGGCTTCGGCGTCGGGGAAGGGATCAACATCCTCGCGGCGCTCGAAGCGTTCGACTGGATCGTGTGCAACGCCGACCTCGTCTCGCCCCCGATCCGCGTCGTGAACAACAGCTGGGGCACGGCGCCCGCGCTCTCCGGGTGCGGCACCGGCTTCGCCACCGACGCGTCGGTCGGCGGCTCGCAGGAGCTCCTCGTGAACCGCATGATCACGATGGGGATCACGGTCGTGTTCTCGGCCGGGAACGCCGGCGGCGACGGGAGCCTCCTCTGCACCTCGCCGCAGTCCCGGATCCCGACCCCGGGCGTGGTCTCGGTCGCGAACTTCGACGACCAGGAGCGCGGCACGCGCGACGCGCCCCTCGACGCGTCCTCCTCCCGCGGGCGCCTCGCGAACAAGGCGACGTGGCCCGACGTCGCGGCGCCGGGCACATGGATCACGTCGGCGAAGTCCAAGTTCGGCGTCGCCGCGACCACGCTCTTCCCGGACCCGCGCGACCCCGCGCACTACGTCTTCATCTCGGGGACCAGCATGGCCGCCCCGCACACGGCGGGCGTCATCGCGCTGATGCGCCAGGCGAACCCCTCGCTCACGCCCGCGCAGATCGAGGACATCCTCGAGGACTCCGCGCACAAGTTCAACTTCGTGGGCGGCGGCGCATACTCGTCCGACCCCGCGAACGCGGACGACGACACCTCGTTCGACAAGGGCCACGGGTTGGTCGACGCGCGCGCTGCGGTGCTCGCCGCGGCCGCCCTCGCCGGCACCGTGCTCGGGGACACCCCGCCGACGCTGCCGTACACCGGCGGCGAGGTCCTGTACCTCCGCACGGCCCCGACGGGCCTTGGGAACGTCGACAACCACTACGAAGGCTTCTCGAACGTCGCGCCTACGAAGGTCGAACCGTCCTCGTGGCACGACCCCGAGCCCCTCACGAACGCGGACCCGTTCTGGGTCTCCGCGCTCTATGCGCCCGGCAACGTCCAGCTCGTGGGCACTCCCGTGACCCTCCGCTTCTGGACGAGCCCGTCGGCGGCCGTCTTCGTCGGCACGCCGAACACGTGGACCGCGCGCCTCTCGATCGGCGGCACGGTCGTCACGCGCACGCTCACCGGCACGATCGGCGCCACGGCTCCGAAGCAGTACGACGTCGACTTCGGTCTCATCACGGCCTCCGGGACGGGGATCAAGCTCGTCCTCGATTCGGCGCAGGCGAACACGAACTTCGCGAACGAGGTCCTCTACGACTCGGTCCTCTTCCCCACGAGCCTGTCGGTCGGCGGAGGCGCGAACCCGGACGGGGCCTCGGCGCTTCCGACCGTGCCGGCCGCCGAGCAGGCCTGCAACTTCGACATCGTTCCGCCCGAATGCTTCGAGTCGATCCAGGACGCGATCGACGCCTCGGCCCCCGGCCACACCGTGCTCGTCGGCCCCGGAACCTTCGAAGAGAGCGTCGAGATCGACAAGGCCGTCCGGGTCGTCGCCGCCGCGGGGAACCGGGCGACGACGATCCTCGCGCCCGTGGGCTCCACGAGCGCCGTGCTCCTTTCAGGAAGCGGCGCGGAGCTGTCGAACTTCCTCGTGAGCCACTCCAGTCCGATCCCCGCGCTGGTCTCCGTGACCGGCTCCGGGACGACCGTCGGGTCGAACCGCTTCACGTCGGCGACGGCCGGCGCGGGCGTCCACATCGAAGGCTCCGGATCCGCGACGCTTACGGGCAACTCGTTTGCGACGCCCGTGGGGGTCCTCCTTGACGGGAGCGGCGGCTCCTATGTGCAGAGCAACGTCTTTGCCCGGACCACCCTCGGCGGCACCGCGATCCTCGTCTCCTCGGGGCCCGGCGCCTCGATCTCCGGGAACGACTTCTCGGGCTACGCCGTCCACTATGACGACACGTCCGATACCGGCTTCCCCGCGCACCTCGTCTTTGCGTCGAACACGTTCGACCGCGCGGTCGCGGCCTACCAGCCGGGCGATCCGCTGAACGAGACGATCTACGGCACGGTGCAGGGCGCCGTGAACGGCCTTTCGGCGCCGGTCGCCGGCTCGACCCTGTTCGTCCGGCCCGGTTCCTACCGCGAGGCCGTGTTCCTCGGTCCCGCGAACGCCGGCCTCGAGATGTGTTCGACCACCGACTACTACGACGTGGCCACGGCGACCTTCGTCTGCGAAGACCTGCCGCGGACCACGATCATCGACTCGACCGGCGTGGCGCCGGTCGCGCTCACGGTCCCCGCCGACTTCGTCTCGGTGCACGGCTTCACGATCCGCGTGAACTCGGAGCCCGCGACCGCGGTCGACGCGAGCGGCGAGGGCTTCGTGTTCTACCACAACATCGTCGAGACCGGCACCGCCGGCACGGCGAACCTCGTGGGCGGAAGTCTTCCGTCGACGTTCTCGCCGATGCCGCTCACCGAGTACCTCCAGCACCCGTTCGTCGCGGCGACGTTCGGGACCTCGGCCCTCGCGGCGATCCGCGAACGGCACGACGGGGAACCCGGCTTCCTCTCGGCGCTCCCGCTCGCGGTCGAGGATGCGCACGTGGCGCTCCTCTACAGCGGCTCCGCGCCGGCGTCGGTGAAGGCGGCGCTCGCCGCATCCGGCGGCGTCGAGGACGGCCTCCCCGTCCGCGTCCAGGAGGACGTCGAGACCCGGACGCTGAAGGAGACCGTCTCGCCGGAGGAACTGGCGCAGAGCCCGGTCGTCTCGTCCGGTCCGGAGGGTCCGATGCTTCCCGAGAACCCCACGGGGATCGGTCCCGGCACGCATCTCATCTTCCAGTACCCGGGCATCCCCGCCTGGCGCTGCACCGCGAACTTCCTGTTCAAGGACGTGGGCGGCACCTACTACCTCGGGACCGCGGGCCACTGCGTGCTTCCGGACGGGATGGATTCGACGCTCGACCCGTCATACCAGCAGCCCTACATCCAGGCCTGCGTCGAAAGCTGCCTCGGGGCGGGCCTCGTGCGGATCAACAACGTGTTGTTCAACCTCACGGCCGCTGGGGCGAGCGTCCTCTACGGACAGCAAGCGCCCGATCCGGACAACAACCCGACGTTCGGCGACGACTACGCATGGATCACCCTGCCGGCCTCGGTCACGCCGATGCTCCGGGCCTACGAACCGTTCTGGGGCGGGCCCACCGGCATCGAGGACCCGTCGCTCGGATCGCCGCTCGTCCACTACGGAAAGGGCCTCCTCGTCGGCGAATTCTTCGTGACCGAGGGCCGCGCCGGCATCTCGGACGGCAGCTTCTCCGACGGCTCCTACGAGGCCGTGGGCTGGGTGACCGGCGGCGACTCGGGATCCGGCGCCTTGACCGCGGACTTCCGCGGGAACGAGATGCTCCTTGGCGACAAGGCCGCGGGCGACATCACGCACTCGATCGTCGTGATCGGCGCGCCGCTCTTCCTCGGGACGCGCGTGAGCGCCGCCCTCGGCTTCCTCGAGGCGGCGACCGGCGTCGAGCTCTCGCTCGTCCTCGAGGACGAGTTCCCGATCGAGTCGACCCCGGAGACGATCGGCATCGACCTTTCGGGGTCGGTCTCGGCGCTCGTTGCCGAGAACTCGATCATCGGCGGCGTCGGCCAGTTCACCGGCGGCACGGGCGTGCTCGCCGTCGGCGGCTCGAGCCCGAGCCTCCTTGAGAACGAGATCCGCGGCTGGACCTCCTCCGCCGTGGCCCTCGTCGGTACGCCTTCGTCCTCGGTCGCGGACAACCTGATCGCGGACGGATGCACCGGCGTACGCCTTGCGGACACGGCGCAGCCTTCGCTCTCCAGGAACACGCTCTCGACCCTCGTCTGCGACGGGGTCCGGTTCGAGGGCGAATCCGGCGGCGCGGCGCTCGTCGGCTCCGACCTCTTCATGAACTCGTTCCTCGCGACCCCGGTCGCGATCCGCCTCCGCGAGGTGGACGGCGTCGCGATCGACGCGACGTACAACCGGTGGCATCTCCCGACGCGGACCGCGATCCGGGCGCTCATCGTCGACGAATCGCGCACGGACGCGAACGCGGTCGACGTCGACTGTTTCATCGACATCGACGACGAGACGCCGATCTGTCCGCCCACGCCGGACTTCTCGTTCGACCCCGCGACACCGATCTGGCGCCACGAGGTCGACTTCACCGACGAGTCCGAGCCCGGCGGACGCCCGATCACGTCGTGGTCGTGGGACTTCGGCGAGCCGAACGCGACGAGCGACGAGCAGGACCCGAGCCACACGTTCATGCTGCCGGGCTCCTACTCCGTGACGCTCACCGTCACGGACCTCGAGGGCTACTCGGCGTCCGTCACGCAGACCGTCACCGTCGTGAACAACGCGCCGGTGCTCGCCCCGATCGGAGACCGGTCGGTGAACGAGAGCCAGATCCTTTCGTTCGCGGTCACAGCGACCGACGCGGACGGCGACGCCGTGACGCGTTCGGTCTCGGGCCTTCCGGCGGGAGCGACCTTCAACGCCGCGACGGGCGCTTTCCAGTGGGTCCCGACGTACGCCCAGGCCGGGACGTACCCTGCCGTGACGTTCTACGCGACGGACGGGAACCTCACCGACTCGGAGACGATCACGATCACGGTCGTCGACCAACCCCAACCGCCGGTCGCGGGGATCTCGGGGCCGCGGTACGTGCGGCCGGGCGTTGCCGCGACGTGGACGAGCCCGTCCTATGATGTGGACGGGCCGCTTGCGTACCAGAACTGGACCGCGACGGACGGGTTCTTGGGCTCCGGCGCGTCCGTGACGCATGCGTTCGCGTTGCAGGGCACGTACACGCTCGATCTCCTTGTGACGG
>JBQTJL010000159.1:0-2434 GCA_052387135.1 Methanobacteriota archaeon
CGTGCTCGATCACGGCCGCGGTGCGGCTCGCAAAGAGCCGGCCCACGTCCTCGTCGTCCTCGTCCGGCGGCCGCTCGCGGCCGTAGAGGACGAGGAGCGCCCCCCGGACGTGCCCATGGAACACGAGGGCGTGGGCGCGTTCGTGGCGAAGACGGGGGGCCGCCGCCCTCGGCACGAGCCGAGCCGGGAGCGCGGCCCGGTCCGGCCAGCCGGCCTCGACCGCGGCCCGGAACGCGTCGTCCGCCGCCGCCGCGGCCGCCTCGGAGAGACCGGACGAATCCGCGATGCCGGGTGTTCCGTCCGCGCGCTCCAGAAGCAGGACCGCCGCCGCGTCCGCATCGAGGAGGCGCCGCGCCGAGGCGACCGCGCGGTCGAGCGCGGGCCCCAGCTCGAGGTCGGGGGAGACGGTCTTCGACTCGTCGGCAAGCTCCCGCATCCGGAGCCGGCCCGCAAGCTGCACGTAGGACTCGCTCGAAAGGAGCGACGCCAAGGCCTCGATCACGAAGAGGAACGCGATCCGCATCGCGACCTCGGCCGGGTCGGCCGTGAGCGTGCCTTCGTTCGCGAGCACCGCGGCGTAGGCGACGGCCGAGAGCGCGGCCGCCGCGAGGGACTCGCGCGCGCGGTACCGGAACGAGACCGCGATCACGGTCGCGTAGTAGAACAGGTAGAACGGCGACGCGAAGCCGCCGGTCGCGTAGACCGCGAGCGTCACAAGGAGCGTGTCCGCGACCGGGATCACGAAGAACCGGTACACGGACTCGTAGCGCCGGTACGGCTGCACGAAGAAGAACCACGCGCCGTACGCCGCGGCAAGGAGGATCGTCGCGACGGCGAGCCGCTCGTCCGTCCCGGTCTTGTCGAGAAGGAAGAGATAGACCGCGGCGCCGATCCCCACCGCGACGAGCCGGATCCGGGCCACCTTCCGCTCGGTCGCGGCGGTCTTCTCCCGGAGACGCTCGTCGATCGGCACGCGGTTCATCCAGCGCGTTCGAACGTATAAATCAGCGCCGCTTCGGGGCCCGGCCTTCGAGCGCTTCGAGGATCGCGGGCACCACGTCTTCTGCGGGCGCGACGATGCCGTAGTGCGCGTACCGGAAGATCGGCGCGTCCGGGTCCGTGTTCACGGCGACGATCGTCTGCGCCTCGTGGATCCCGAGATAGTGCTCGAACGCGCCGGAGACCCCGAGCCCCACGTAGAGCCGGGGGGCGACCCGCGCGCCTTCGACGCCGACGTGCCGACCCGGCGGGAAGAGCCCGGCCTGCACGAGGGGCCGCGTCGCGCCGACCTCGGCTCCGAGCCTTCGGGCGAGCGCCTCGGCCTCTTCGCGGGAACCGCCCTGTCCTACGCAGACCACGGCCTCGGCGGTCGAGAGGTCGCGTTTCGCCGGAACGTCCTCGACCGCGACGAGCCGCGCACGGCGGCCGAGGGCGGGGCGCACGTCGGCCGGCTCGACGCGCCCGTACCGCATCTCGTCGGGGAACGGCGGCGAGCCGGCGCCGGGGCGGAGTGTCGCGATCTGGGGCCGGTGGTACGGCATCCGGACATTCGCCTCGACGCTACCTCCGTACAGGTACCCCTTGCAGACCATGAGGTTGTCCACGGGATCGAACGAGATCCGGAAGCAGTCGTTCGCGACGCCGGTGTTCAACGCGGCCGCGAGCATCGGGGCGACATCGAGGCCGAGCGGCGTGGCGCTCATCAGGATGATCTCGGGCCGCCGCCGCTTCACGAACGACAGCACGGGGTCGAAGAACGCATAGAGGTCGTCCGACGATAGGCCCTCGGACTCGCCCACGTGGACGACGTCGGCGCCGAGCTTGATCAAGCCCTCCGCGAGGGGCTCGACGCCTTCGCCAAGGAGCAGGACCTCGACCCGAGCGCCCATGTTGTCCGCGAGGCTCCGGGCGGCACCCAGGACCTCGAGCGTCGCGTTCCGGACCTTCCCGCCGTCGGTCTCGGCGACCACCAGGATGTCGCGGAACTCCTCCTTGCCGCGGGAGACGAGGCGCTCGCGCGTCGTCGTCGTCTCGACGGGCTCGCGGCCGGCACGAGACGCCATCAGCGGATCAACCCCCGAGACCGGAGTCGCCGCACGAGCTGCTCGGCCGCGCGGGGCGGCTCGCCTTCGAGGAACTCGCAGCCGCCGTAGGTGGCCTCGACCTTCTGCATCCGCGACACCTGCAGGTGCTCCTCGCCGAACGGCGAAGGCCCGAGCCCGAGCTCGGACACGTCCCAGCTCGTGACGCTCTTCTTCCGGTACGCCTCGCGGACGCCCCACGCGGTGGGGAACCGACGGGGTCCGCCGGCGACCGTGACGACCGCGGGAAGGTCCGCCTCGACCGTCGCGACGCGCGTCGGCGAGAGGTGCCGCTTCGCCAAGAGCCGGCCGCCCTCGATCTCGAAGTCGACCGCGTGGCCCACGTACGGGAC
>JBQTJL010000160.1:0-7265 GCA_052387135.1 Methanobacteriota archaeon
TGGACGTTGTGCTGCGGGTCCGCCGCGACGGGCACGCTCCACTCGGCAAGGAGCACGGGGCGGGCAAGGTCCGTCGTGTCGAACACGCGGAGCGTGTTCACGCCGGCCTCGGAGACGCTCGCGCTCACGCGCCGTCCGCCCTCGAGGACGACGGTCTGCACGGTGTGCGTGTACTGCGGACCGCTGTTCGGGATCCGGAGGATCTCGGTCGGCGATTCGGGCTCGGACACGTCGAGCGCGACGATGCCTTCCCAGACGTTCGCGACCCACAAGGTCGGGACGCCGAGGATCGGGTCGGCAAAGAAGAAGGCGTCGTGGGTGCGCGCGAGGTCCTCGGGGTTCCAGACGCCGGCCGCGCGCGAGGTCGTCGTGAGCGCAGGCGACGCGACCGGCGTAAGACGATGCGCGCCGGGTCCGCCGTCGATGCGGAAGATCGGCATGTCCTGCCCTTCGCCCTTCGGCGCGGCGACGTAGTCGTGCGCCCCGACGCGGAAGACCGTGAGCATGTGGGCCTGCGCGTCGTCGAACGCGTAGTGGTGTTCGAGGAGTGGCGCGGCCGCGTCCCGGACGTCGACGATGCGGATCCCGTCGTCGGACCCGATGAGGACGGCCGATCCGTCGGTCGTCGCCTTCACGTCGAGCCCGCGGATCGCCGGCTCGGGGTCGTAGACCGCCACCTCGGTCGCGTTCAACGGATCGGAAAGGTCCACGATCGAGAACCCCCCCGTCCCGTAGCGGGCGACGTAGGCGCGGTCGCCCTGGATCCAGAGCTCGGCCGCGCTCGCATAGCCCGCCGAGTCGAGCGGGACCGACAGGACCTCGGCGAGGTTCTCCGACGTGCCTTCGTCGACGGTCGCCTCGCACGGGACGTCGCCGACCACCGCCCGGACGGCCGCGGAAAGGTCGACCGACGTCGCATCGGACGGGGTCACCTCGTCGGAGGACCCCACGCAGCCGGAAACGAGGAGGATGCCGAGCGACGCGAAGAGCCGGGCCTTCATATTGCCCGGCAGTGGGCGGGGGTAGGCATGAGGTTTGTTGTGGCGTCCACGGTCCAACAACGCTTATATCCCCGGCTTCCCGTGGCGACGCCGGTCCGCCATGCGCGCCCCGATCCGTCCCGGCATCCCGATGTCGTTCGTGCTCGTCCTTCCCGTGCTGATCGCCGGCTGCACGTCGGATGTCGGCGACGGCGACCGGACGACGCCCCCGCTCGTCGCCGGGTTCTTCGCGGGCGACGCGCGCCTGCGGTGCGCGGAGGTCGCGGGCGACACCGTCTGCAACTACCAGGCGACGGTCGACCCCGTCGAGCGCCAGGCAAACGAGCTCTCGATCGCGGTGAACCCGACGGATCCGTCGAACATCATCGCGACCGGGAAGGACTACACGCCGGGCGAGGCCGGCGACTGCGTCTGGTCGGGGATCTACGCGACGAAGGACGGCGGGCGCACGTGGACGAACCAGAACGTGCCGGGGAGCCCGTGGAGGATCCGGGACGACCCGAACGCGCCCCGGAACGACTTCTCGAAGTTCTGGTGCGCGACCGACCCCGTCGTCGCGTTCGGTCCGGACGGGACCGCCTACTGGACCGTGATGCCGTACCAGTGCGATCCGCTCTCGGGCTCGAAGACGGGCCGCGGCGTGCTCCCGCCGGGCGGGTTCAACGACTGGTTCTGGACGTGCAGCTCGATGTACGTCCTGGTCTCGCACGACGGGGGCGTCACGTGGCCCGAATACCAGGAGGTCGCGTTCGGCCCCCGCCTCGAGCACGACAAGCAATGGATCTCGGTCGCGCCGGACGGGCGCGTGCTCCTTTGTTGGGACCGCGGCGACGACACCGAGATCGTGGGCTCGACGGGAAGCCCCGCGGACCAGCTCGGCGGGCACTCGGCCGTCGTCTGCAGCGTCTCTTCGGACTCGGGCAAATCATGGGCCGAATGGAAATACATGAACGAGGACTGGACCGGCTTCTTCCCGTGGGTCGACTGGGGTCCGGACAACCGCGCCTTCGCCGCCGTGATCGACGAAGCGAACGTCCTGGTGACCTCGAGCGAGGACGGCCTCGCGTGGGACGCGCCGGTCGTCGTCGGCTCCTACGAGAACCCGCCGCCCGGAGGCGAATACGGGTGGCCGGTGCTCCGCGGCAGCGACTTCCGCACGTTCACGGTCCCTTCGCTTGCCGTCGACCGGAGCGAAGGGCCCTTCCGGGGCTCGCTCTACGCGGTCTGGTTCGACCACTCGCAGGGCGAGGGCGACGTGCTCCTCTCCTACTCGCGGGACGGGGGCACGACCTGGTCGGCACCGCGGCGCGTCCACGACGACGACCCGGCGAAGAAGGCGGACCAATTCATGCCCGCGGTCTCGGTCGGCCCCGACGGCATCGTCGACGTGTCGTTCTACGACCGGCGCGACGACCCCGAGAACCACCTGTTCCGGCTCTATTACACGTACAGCAAGGACGGCGGCGCGACGTTCGCGAAGAACCTCGCGGTCTCGGACGTCGCAAGCGACGAGCAGTACAGCCACCACCAGAACGGGATGGTGTTCCTCGGGGACTACATCGACATCGACTCCTCGCCCGGGATGGCGCACGTGGTCTGGGTCGACACGAGGAACGAGCAGGCGGACGTGTTCGTCGCGGACGTGCTCCGGTCGTGAAGGACAGGCCTCGGCGGACCTCGATGGGAGACGCCGACGTCGATTGGAGCGAGATCCACGGGCGCCGCTTCGCGTGCCTTCCCGGCTGCGGTTATTGTTGCCTGTTCCCGGCTCATCTTACGAAGGACGAGCGCCGCGACCCGGTCCTTCGCGAAGGCCTCGACGCGGGCGGCGGGTCGCTCCGGCTCATGGGACCGAGCGGGCCGTGCGCGTTCCTTCGCGACCGGGCGTGCACGGTCTACGCGCACCGGCCGAGCGTCTGCCGGACGTTCCCGTTCCAGTTCCACGCGGGGGGCCGGGTCCAGGCGAACATGCACCGGATCTGCCCCGGGACGCACGAGGCGACCGGGGAACCGGCGGAAATACTCGCGCGCCGCCTCCTCGACGACCTCCTCCAGCGCCCGCACGAGCGCGCCGAGGTCGCGGCGGCGCGGAAGAACTGGGTCGAGTTCGAGCGCCGGATGCGCGCGATGCGCGAGCCCGCCCGCGAAGAGCTCGCGCCGGCCCTCGCCGAACGGGCCGCCGACCTCGTCGCGGAGGAAGCCGAAGCGCTCGACGCGCCCGAGGCCGTGATCGCCGCGGTCCCGAACGTCGAGGACGGCGCGGCTCCGATGCCGGGCCCCGCCCCGGACCACGCGTGGCGCGAGATCGTGCGCGTCGCAGGCGGCCTTGCCGTGCGCCGGATCGGGGACGACGGGCGCGCCGCGCCCGAACGGATCGTGCGCCCCGCCGACCTCCCCCGCCGCGCCCCGGACGGCGCCGAGGCCGCCGTCGCGAAGTACGTGGCCGGCCTTCTTTCGCGCGACCACGTCTGGGGCGCCGCCGCGCGCGCGGTCGACGGATCCGGCTACCGATCGTCCCGCGCCGAGGAACTGGAGGGGCTCCTTCGTTCCGTCGCCGCGCGCACCGTCGCGCGGACCCTCGTTCTGGGAGGCCCCGGTGCGGCGGGCCCCGCGGTCGAAGCGGCCCTTCGGCAGGCCGACGTCGACGTGCTCGCGCTTCCCACCATCGGCGCCGTGCTCCGGTGACGGGCCCGGGGGGCAAGCGTTAAGAAGTCGAGGCGTTCGAGGCATCCCGGGGTCGCATTGGGAAACGCCGTCATCCGAGCGTCCGGACTCACGAAACGTTATGGGACGGCCCGGGGCATCGACGGCGTCGATCTATCGGTCACGGAAGGCGAGGTGTTCGGCTTCCTCGGGCCGAACGGGGCGGGGAAGACCACGTTCATCCGGCTCCTCCTCGACCTGATCCGTCCGACGTCGGGCCGCCTCGAGGTGTTCGGTCTCGAGCCGCGCCGGGACGGCCGCAAGATCCGTACCCGCGTGGGCTACGTCCCCGGCGAGTTCGGTCTCTACGACCGCATGACCGGCCTGCAGTTCCTCGAGCACGTGGCGCGCCTTCGTCCGGCCCCGCCCGGCCGCGACATGCTGAACCTCGCCGACCGCCTCGGGCTCGACCTCTCCCGGCCGCTCGGCGAGCTCTCCCGCGGGAACCGCCAGAAGGCCGCGCTGGTCAAGGCGTTTGCCGGCGCCCCGGACCTCGTCGTCCTCGACGAGCCCTTGGGGAGCCTCGACCCGATCGCGCGCCAGACGCTCCGCGCGATGGTCCGCGAGGCGACGGGGCGCGGCGCGACCGTCTTCCTCTCCTCGCACGACCTGCACGAGGTCGATCGGATCTGCGACCGCGTCGGCATCATCCGGGACGGCCGCATCGTCGACGTGATCCCCGTCGCGCGCCTCCGCGCGGACGCGCTGCGGCACGTCGAGATCGTGTTCGGCGAGCCCGTGGACCGCCTCGCGTTCTTCGGGAAGGTGGGCTTGGACGGGCTGCGGCTCGAAGGGATCCTCGAGGCCCGCTTCGAAGGCCCGATCCTCCGGCTCCTCGTGATCGGGGGCCTCGACGGCATCGTGAAGGCCGCGTCGCGGTTCCGCGTCGTCGACCTCCACGTCGAGGAACCGACGCTCGAGGAGCACTTTCTCGAATACTACGGAAAGGGGTCCCATGCGGGCTGAGATCTGCCGAAAGACCCTCGTCGACCTTCGTCCCGCGACCCTCGGGTGGGCCGTCGGGCTCTCGGCGTGGGTCGTCCTCGTCGTCGCCCTCTGGCCGTCGATTTCCGCAAACCCGGCGATGGACGCCTACTGGGCAAGCCTCCCCGAGGCGGTCCGGGCGTTCGCCGGCGAGTCCGAAGGGTTCGGCACGTTCGAAGGCTTCCTCCACATCGAGTTCCTGGGGACCATGCCGCTCGTCCTTTCGATCTTCGTCGTCGGCGCCGGCACGGCCGCGATCGCGGGCGAGGAGACCGCGCGCACGATGGACCTCCTTCTCTCCGAGCCCGTCTCCCGCCCCCCGATCCTCCTCGAGAAGGCCGCCGCGATCGGCGCGGCGACGATCGTCATCCTCGTCGCATCCGGCGCGGCGCTCGCGGTCGCAGCCTTCGTCGTCGGGGCGGGCCCCTCGCCGCTCGTGCTGCTTGCCGCGACGCTCTACGCCGCCCCGTTCCTCCTTGCGGTCGCCGCGTTCTCGGTCGCGGCGTCCGCGGTGTTCCGGAAGCGCCGCCACGCGGTGTTCGCGGCGACCCTGTTCGTGACGGCCGCGTACCTGCTCGAAAGCCTCGGAGCCCTGGTTGCGGCGCTCGACCCCGTCCGCGTCGCAAGCCCCTTCCACCACTACGCGGCCTCCCGTCCCTTGACCGACGGCTTCGACGTCGCGGGCCTCGCGGTCCTCATGGCGCTCGCCGCGGTCTTCCTCGGGTGCGGCGTCTTTGCGTTCCGGCGGCGCGACATCACCGTCTAGGCGGTTTCAAGTAGCCTGTTGGTGATTCCCGGGACGATGGCGCACGAGCGCGTCGAAGGCTCGAAGGTCGCGTACACGATCGACACCGATGGCTTCAAGGCGAAGCGGTACTGCGCGGCGTACCTGCTTGCGACGAAGCCGGCCGCCTTCCTCGACTGCGGCCCGTCGACCACCGTGGACCGCCTGCTTTCGACCCTCGATGCGGTCGGCGTCGCCCGAACGGACGTGGGGTACGTGTTCGCGACGCACATCCACCTCGACCATGCGGGCGCGTGCGGGCATCTCCTCCGGGAGCTTCCGAACGCGAAGCTCGTCGTCCACGAGAGCGCGGTCCCGCACGTCGTCGACCCGGCGCGGCTCCTTGCCTCGACCGAGCGGGCCGTGGGCGCGATGTGGCCGATGTACGGGACCCTCCTCCCCTGCCCCGCCGACCGGGTCGTCCCGGTGAAAGGCGGCGAGTCCTTCCCTCTTTCTGACGGGCGTCGCATCGAGGTCACGTACACGCCGGGGCATGCGCCGCACCACGTGGTCTACTACGAACCGACCGAGCGGCTCCTTGCGGCGGGCGACGCGGCCGGGATGTACCTTCCCGACGCCGACGAGATCATCGTGACGACGACGCCTCCGGCGTTCCACCTGGAGACCTGGCTTTCGTCGCTCGACGCTTTGGAGAGGATTCCGGCGAAACGGCTCCTCCTTACGCATTTCGGCCCGCGCGCCCCCGAGCCCCATCTTGCCGAGCACCGGAGGCTCCTCCGGGAGTTCGTGAACGACGTGGAGAGCGCCTGGACCGAGCACCACAAGGACGACGAGCCGACGATCGAGACCGTGACCGACCTGTACGCCCACTGGGAGCCCGCATACGGCGAGACGTTCGAGCCGACCCTTCGGATGGACGTGCAGGGCGTGATCATCTACCTTAGGCGCCGGCTCGAGGGGAAGGCCTAGGGAGCCGGCACCGCGCGCTCCAGGAACGCGTGGAACGTGCGGAGCGCGAGGTCTTCGCGAAGGTCCCTTGTCCCGAGGACGAACGCCTCCCCGTACGCGTGCGCCGCTTCGAGGTCGCCTTCGTCGCCGGTCGCGTGCGCGTGCTCGAGGAGAAGGGTCGCCTCGACGATGCGTCCGGTCCGGTCGGCGACGTCGGCTGCGCGAAGCTCGGCCCGGCGCGGGTCGCCCTTCAGCATCTCGAGGAAGTCTTCCGAGACCCACGTCATCGCGGTCGAAAGGTGGCGCCCGAGTTCCGGGTCCGCGCGCGCGGCCTTCTCGAGCCGCGCCGCCGCGTCGCCGAAGACGGCCCAGTGGGCCTGCTCCTTCCGCGCCGCGCGAAGCACGTCCAACGCGAGCACGTTCGTCGTGCCTTCCCAGATCGGCAGCACCTGCGCGTCCGCAAGGAGCCGCGGCATCACGGTGTCGTGCGTGTAGCCGATCCCGCCCACGGCCTCGACCGCGGCGGACGCGACTTCGACCGCGCGTCCGCCGAGCGTGAGCTTCGCTACGGGTACGAGGAACCGGAGCCGGAGCCGGTCGGCCTCGGAATCCGTGCCGGCGTCGACGCGGTCGAGGAGCCGCGAGACCTCGATCACCAACGCGAGGCCGCCCTCCCACTCGAGGAGGAGGTCGACGAGGGTCGCGCGGTGCAACGGGTGGTCGAGGAGCGGGGTCCCGAACGTGCGCCGCGTGCGGGCGAAGAGGACCGCCTCGACGATGGCGCGCCGCATCACGCCGACCGAGGCGACCGCGTTGTAGATCCGGGACAGCGTCAGCATCTCGACCATGCGGCGAAGGCCCTGCGGCGCCCCGCCGAGCTCGAG
>JBQTJL010000161.1:0-2512 GCA_052387135.1 Methanobacteriota archaeon
CGGCGCGGGTCCTCGGTGCGCGCCGGGAGGAGATCGCGATCGCGCCGTCCGTCTCCGCGGCCCTTGCCTCGATCGCCTCGTCCCTTGAGCCCGAGGTCCGGTCCGCGATCTCGACCTCGGAGCTCGACTTTCCCACGGTCGCCTACCAGTGGCTCGCGAACCGCGACGTCGAGGTCCGCTTCGCCGAGAGCCCCGACCGGATCCACGTCCCGCTCGACTCGTGGCAGGACACGATCGACGAGGAGGTCGCGGTCGTCGCGACGAGCCACGTCTTCTATTCGAGCGGCGCGATCCAGGACGTCGCCTCCCTTGCGAAGGTCGCCCACGACGCGGGCGCGCTCGTCGTCGTCGACGCCTACCAGAGCGTAGGCCAGCTTCCGACCGACCCCCGGAAGCTCGGCGCCGATTTCCTTCTTACGGGCGGCCTTAAATGGCTCCTCGGCGGGCCCGGGATCGCGTACCTCTACGCGCGGAGCGAACTCGTCCCCGAGACCGCGCCGCGGTCGACCGGTTGGTTCGCGAACGCCGCCCAGTTCGATTTCGATCCGCGCCGTTTCGCCTACCACCGGGACGCGCGTCGCCTCGAGACCGGGACGCCGGGGCTTTCCGCGGTCGCGGCGGCCGAGGCGGGCCTCGACATCGTGCTCGAGATCGGGGTCGACCGGATCCGGACGCGGCAGCGCGAGCTCGTAGACGACCTCGTGGATCGCGCCACCGACGCCGGGCTCCCGTACCGCGGCGCATCCGGATCCGACGACCGGGCCGGCATCGTCGTCGTCGAGGCCGGAACGGACCCCCTGCTCGTCGTGCAACGGCTCGCGAAGGACGGGATCATCGTCGACGCGCGCCACGACGGGATCCGCGTCTCGCCCTACTTCTACAACACGCCCGAGGAGAACGAGACCGCGGTCGCGGCGCTCGTCACGGCCGGGCTTTCGCGGCCTCGATGATCGAGGCGAGCGTCCCGAAGTCCCCGTTCTCGGCGATCGTCCCGGTCACGAGGATGTCCGCGCCGGCCTCGGCGAGCCCCGCCGCCTGCTCGGGTCGCCGGATCCCGCCCCCGACCATCAGCGGGATCTTCGCGGCCTTCTTCACCGCCTCGACGTGCGAGATCGGCACCGGTTCGTCCGCGCCCGAGCCCGCCTCCAGATAGAAGAGCTTCATCCCGAAGTACTGCGCCGCGAGCGCGAATCCCGCCGCAAGGTGCGCGCCTTCGGGCGTCCGGGGGACGAGGTCGGCGGCGGAGACCCGACCGACGGTCATCCCCGGCTCGACGACCACGTAGCCCATCCCGATCGCCTCGATCCCGGCCTTCTCGAGGAAGGGCGCGCCGCGGGCTTGCTCCCGCGTGATGAACCGCGGGTCCCTCGAGTTCAGCATCGAGAGGAAGTACACGGCGTCGACGTGGACCGAGAGCGCGCCGGCCGAGTTCGGGAAGTGGATCACGGGAAGGTCCGTCTCGCGCTTGATCCCAAGGACGACCTGGTCGAGGTTCTCCATCGTGATCCCGGTCGAGCCCCCGACCATGATCGCGTCGGTGCCGAGCCGGGCCGCCTCGACCGCGATCCGGACCACCTTCGGCACGGGGAGGCTCGCGGGGTCGACGAGCGTCATGTGGAGGCACCCCTTCCCGATCCGCGCCGAAAGGTACTCCCAGACCTTCACCGCGCGACCACCCCGTGCGCGAGGAACCCGACGAGGGCGAGCACCATCGAGGACTTCGCGAGCCGCTGCGCCCGCGCCGGGTCGCCGACCTTCGCGACCGCGGCGAGGAACCCCACGTCGGCAGCGCCCACGAAGAGCGCGTACGCGCCGACGACGAGTCCGCCCGCGACGAGCGGGAGCGGCGAAAGGAGGACCCCGACGACGAGCGCCGCTTGCGCGACCCGGCCGGCGGCGCGGAGCCCCCGCGTGCGAGGGAGCGTCCGGCGCCCTTCGTCGTGCGGGGCGTCCTCCATGTCCTTCAGCACCTCGCGCCCGATCGTCGCAAGGGTCGCGAGGGCGGCCATCGCGAGACCCACCATGCCGAACGCGTCCGCCGCCGCCATCCCCATCACGAACGTGAGACCGGTAAGGACGCCCACGACGACGTTGCCGAGGAGCCCGCGCGCCTTCCACGCATACTCGTAGAGGAGAAGGGCCGCGACGGCGGCGGCGGCCACGAGCGCGGGAAGCGGACCGGCGATCGCGGCGGCAAGAAGGCCCAGCGCAAAGAGCACGCCCGAGAATCGGAGGACCGCCACGGGGCTTGCGCGGCCCGAAGGGATGGGGCGGTCCGGGTGCGCCCGGGCGTCCACCGCCCGGTCGAGGTAGTCGTTCAGCGCGTTCCCGGCGCCCGCGACGAAGAACGCGGCGACCGCGCCGGCCCCGACCGCGGCGGCGCGGGCCTCGACCGCAAGGCCGGCCGTCGCGACGGCCCCGACGACGACGCCGGCGGCGGCCATGAGGGCGTTGCCTGGCCGAACCACTTCGACCGCGGTCGCCGCCCGCATGAGCGTACAGAGAAGCAGGA
>JBQTJL010000162.1:0-3088 GCA_052387135.1 Methanobacteriota archaeon
CGTTCGCATCCTCGCCCGCGGATGTGCACGACGCCGCAAAACGAGCGTCCGCGGCGGCCCGCTCCGGCCCCATCTCCCCTCTCTCCTTTCCGTCGGCAGGCGGACTCCCCACCGTCCGCGACCGGTACGACGCGCGCGTCGCCGGAATCGGCCTTCCCGAGCTTTCGCGGCTCGCGAAGGACCTCCTCGCGGCGGCCCGGGCCGAGACGCCGGGCATAGACGTCGTCGGCGGAGGCGTCGGGGCGGGTTCGGCCGAGATCGCGATCGCGAACACGATGGGCGTCGCGTACGAGACGCGCGAGTCCGGGATCTCCGCCGGCGTCTACTGCGTCCTTCCCGGCGACCCGCCGTCGACCGGCTTCGACCACGAGCGCTCGAACGTGGGCTCCGTCGACGCGGCGGCCATCGGCAAGAAGGCGGCGCGGCTCGCCCGCGCAGGAAAAGACCCAGCGCCCGTGCCGGACGGACTCGACACGGTCGCGTTCCTGCCGCACGCGGCGGCGCCGCTCGTCGAGTCGCTGCTCGTCCGGTCGCTCTACGGCGAGCGGCTCCGACGGAAGGAATCGATGTACTCGGGAAAGCAAGGGACACGCATCGCGGCGCGGGGCTTCGACTTGGTAGAGGACGCGCGAGCCCGGAACGGGCCGGCCTCGGGCCCGTTCGACGACGAGGGCGTCCCGGCCCGAAAGGTCCCGCTCGTTGCGGACGGCGTGTTCCGCGGGGCCCTCCATGACTTGCACAGCGCCTCTCGCGTGAAGGACGAACCGACCGGTTCGAGTCTTCGCGCCGGCCGCTTCGAGTCGGGCCGCAGCTTCCAAGAGCCGCCGCGCGTCACGGGCCGGTCGCTCTCCCTTTCGGCGCCCCGCCTTGCGCGGCGCGCCCCGCTCGCGGACATCGACCATGGCGTCGTCGTGCACAGCGTCATGGGCGCGCACACGGCGAACGCGTCCTCCGGCGACTTCAGCGTCCAGACGACGACCCTCTTCGAGGTCGAGGACGGCGAGGTCGTCCGGCCGCTGAAACCTGCGATGCTCGGCGGGAACCTGCCGAAGATGCTCACGGAACCCGTAGCCCTCGGCCGGGACGCGCGGTGGGAGCTCGGCGACTTTTCGCCGTGCGGGATCCGGCTTCCCACGATCGTCTTCCGGGGAGTCCGCGTGACGGGTTGAGCGGGCGCGCGGATTCGGGTCCGGTCCACGCTTTTGCCGCAGGCAAAAGGGTTGCGCGGCGTGCGGGTGACGGGGTGAGGCCCCCGATCTTGACGAACGCTCGTTGCGGTCCCCCGTGGCCCAGAGTTCGTCGCCCGTTGCCGGTGGCCCGTTCCGACCCCGAAATTCAACCCTACGGCTGACCGATGCGGGGTAAGTGCGCAAAATATAACTACGCCCAAGCGAACGGGAGCCCCGCTGGTGAACGTCGAGGTCGTTGCCGACCTTTGATTGCAAGGACCCCACCCCCTTATGGGTCCCGCTCTCCGCACAGAGCGGGTCCCGTCTCTAAGGGGGGGTTCCGATGAGCGATCAGGGTAACCCAGGCCTCGAGGATCGTGGACCCCCCAATGGCCATCAACCCCGAACGGCTGCAGACGATGCAGGAACTCGGACTTACCGAATACGAAGCCCGATCCTACCTCGCCCTTCTCGATTTCGAGGTCGCAAACGCGAGCAAGATCGCCCGCGTCGCCCGCGTGCCTCGGACGAAGATCTACCAGGCGCTCGAGGGCCTCGAGGCAAAGCGCCTCATCAAGGTCATCCCCGAGCGCCCGAAGCGCTACGTCGTCGTCGCCTTCGAGACCTACCTCGACGGCTTGAAGGGCCAATACGAGACCCGGGCCCGCGACCTCGAGGCAAAGCGCGAGGGCCTCGTCCGCGACTTCTCGCCGAAGGGCCGCATCGTCCTCGAGGACGCGGGCGGGTTCCTTTCGGTCTCGGGCCGCGGGGCGGTGACGTCGAAGATCCAGGAGGTCTTCGAGCACGCGGAGCGCGAGATCCTGATCCTTGCGACGCCGGGCACCCTCACGCGGCTCTCCTACCACCACTCGACCCTCGAGGAGAAGGCCGGGAAGGGCATCCAGATCCGGATCCTCGTCCCGCCGGAGGCGATGAACTCGGCCGCGGCCTCGGAGCTTTCCGGGATCGCGGACGTCCGCCCGAACCCGGTGCCGAGCTCCGGCGTAGGGATGTTCGTCGCGGACCGTTCCGAGGTCCTGATGGCGCACTTCCTCCCCGACGACAGCCACTACTTCAACGGCGACGACGTCGGCGTCTGGAGCGACGACGAGGCGATCGTGCAGGGCCTGCGCGTGAGCCTTGACGTGTTCTGGCACTTGGGCCTGAACGCCCCGAAGGAGCTCCTCGAGAGCATCACGTTGAACATCCCGCGAGCTGGAGGCAGGACCTCCGCACCCCGGGGCGTCTCCGGCGAGGCTACGCGAGGCGCCCCGGAGGCGGATCTCCGGACCCTGTTCGCGGTATGATCCCGATCAACAAGGCTTCAAGAGAGCACAGCACCGACAGCAGCAACCGCAACAACCCATTCTGGGACCACAGCCAGAACCCCATGCTGGGGCCCCGGACGGCGGATGCGCCGAACGCGCACCCACACCCCACAGCACGCACCCAACCCAGCCACCCGCACAGCAACCGGGTCGCGGGCGGTCGCGTCCGCCGATCTTCTTTTCCTGTTCTTGATCACGGGTACGAGGTACGGGGAACGAGGTACGAGGAAGCCTTCCCCGTGCCTTCCCCGTACCCCATCACCCGTCCCCAGTACCCGCCGCGCCACCCCCCAAAGTCCGTTAGCGAAACGGGGATAGGGGCGCCCCGGGTCCGGATAGAAACTCGCGAACGTCTTTATATGCTCCCGGGAGGACTTCCTCTTGCACGCGTGCGGCGTGCACCAGCAAATCCCCCTCGAGTCCAATTCGATGGTACGGCAACACCTCAGACTTTCTTCTCGTGGGGGGTCCTTCTCCGCTAGGGCGCAAGCCCACCAACCAGATCCAAAACGCCCCTCGTAACGAGCGCAACTCGACACCGGCGTCGAAACGCGGGCATCCGTTGCCGCTTTACATCTAGGGCCCAAGCGC
>JBQTJL010000163.1:0-2499 GCA_052387135.1 Methanobacteriota archaeon
AATGAGTGTCCGACCCTTGTCCGCTACGACGGCCAGGATTGCCTCGGCTGGGATGTCTTCGTTATCCAGCAGCTCCGGGCTGTGGCTCGTGGCGACTACTTGCACACTCCGGCTCGCTTCCAAGAGGGCGTCCGAGAGCGCCTCGGCAGCCCCGGGGTGGAGAGCCGATTCCGGCTCCTCGACCCCAACGAGCGTCATTGGCACTTCGGCCTTGGCGGAGCGCTGGTGGAGTGCGACAAGGATCGCCAGGGCACGTAGCGTGCCGTCTGAAACTGCGACTGCGGGAAACCTCCACGGATGCTTGTCGCCGGCCACCTCTTGCAGTACCTCGAACGAGACCTTGTGACCCAGCGTCTTGGGTTCGGCCCCCCGGACGCCAGGGACGATCACCTCCAGGTACTCCGTGACCCGCTTGAGCGATCCCTTGTTCATCCGGTCCAAGACGCTCGCGAGGTTGGAACCGTCGCGCAGCAGGAAGTCACCCGTGTCAGGCGTCTGAAGATCCTTGATCCGGTCGGGGTTCACGTTGTAGAAGCCCATGCTGGTCAGGGACTTGTACAGGTCGCGAAACGGAGAGGTGCCCGATACCGCGGTCAGGTAAAGGGAGTCGTCCGACGCAGCGGCGCTGAGCTTGGGCTTCGACGAGACGAGCTTGCCATCGCGAACTTCGTATTCGGAGGGTTCCGAGATACCCCTTAGAGATGTTACGCGACACCGCTCCCATTGGACCGTGAATGCGCCCTTCTTCTTGGCACCGACGCGAAACCCGTAGGCCGCTCGCGAGGTGCGACCGAGGTCGAGCTCGAGCTGGATCTCGAAGTGCGTCGGATGGCCGCGTGACCGACGGCGGACCTCTGTGATCCCTCCGCGCTCCCTGAGTGCGTTCTCCAATGTGCTGCGGAGCGCATCGGAGACCAGGCGCAGCGCGTCGAGGAAGTTGCTCTTGCCGGCCCCGTTCGGGCCCACGAGGACGTTGAACGGCCCGAGGCGGACATCGGCGGACTCGATGCTCTTGTAGTTCGTCAGAATCACGCGCGTCACGAGTGTCCCGGGTCCCGATGACTCGTCCTTCATGGCCTGTCCGCTCCGCTGACCAGAATCCTTGAAAGATGCCTCAATGCTTTCCTTTGGGTGATCATGGTGACCTCCCGGCCGCTGCTTGGAAAATCGCCTTGCCGTCGATGACGACGCCACCGCCCGGAGTCGAGATGAGCTTGCGGAACGGGTCAAGCACCCGTAGCGCGCGGCCGCCGTAGGCCTTGCGGATCTCGTCGCGGAACCAGTCCATGTCGGGGCTGGATTCCTGGCCCCAGTGGAGGGCGCCGCCGGCCGTCTCGTCCTTGAACTGGACCTGGACCTTGCCGCCGGGCAGCTTCTTCTTGGTCTCCCTCGTGACGACCTTGCCGCCGATGCGCTCGACGAGAGCCTTGCGCGCCTCGGGCGAGCCGGGGTCCGGGAGCAGCGTCGCGATGAGAGCGGCGCGGCATGCCGCCAGCGGACGGCGCGCGGGCCAGATGTGCAGCGTCGAGATGTGGCCGTGGCGCACATTCTTCTCGTGGACGGAGTCGAGGGAGGCCTGCTTTAGGGGGAAGGCGCGCTCGATGAGGCGGGGGGGGTCGGGGGTCATGTCTTGCCACCTGCCTCCGTGAGGCGCTCGACGTCCCGAATGAGTTTGTCGAGGGACGGGCACTTGGAGCGCGACGTTGGGACATCAAACCGCGCGGCCAGCGCGGCTTGGTCCGCCGTCGGACGGTAAATGCGGGGATCTTCCATGAAACGGCTCAGGTAACCCTTCGCGTCGGCGATGCTCTCCGGGTCTTGCGGCGAAGCCGCGTCGGGGCGGATCCCGCGCACGCCTCGCAAGGATTCCAATGCCCCCAGAAACCACGCTTCGAACTCGCGTCTTGCGAGGACCACGCCCAGGGGCAGAGCGGATGCGGGTCCGTGGGAGCGCTGCAAGAGTTCCGGGCCCTTCACACAAGGTGGATCACCGTTCGCGTCCACGAGGACCAGGATCGCGCCCTCGCCACCCACCTTGTGCCGGAGGAATCGGACGGCCCGCTCGAGTCCATCCGCGGCAACGAGAGTGGAACGGTGCTGGCGCAGGGGGGAGAGGATCTCAACTTCTGGGACCAGTGCACCGGGGATGATGCGACGAAGGAGAACGGGCAAAGCTTGCTCGTCACCCTTGCCCTCCACGATGAGTCCCAGTCGCACGCTCAGGCGCCCCCATCGTCTCCCGCGAACAGGGTCGTCTGACGCGGCTTCTTCAGTTCTTCTGGGTCGGGCTGGATCTGCCCCATCTTCAGCAACTGGCCCGTCGTGTAGAGGTGGTCCGCCAGCGCCTTGCGGGTTGACGGATCGGCGCGGGCAATGAGTGTCCGACCCTTGTCCGCTACGACGGCCAGGATTGCCTCGGCTGGGATGTCTTCGTTATCCAGCAGCTCCGGGCTGTGGCTCGTGGCGACTACTTGCACACTCCGGCTCGCTTCCAAGAGG
>JBQTJL010000164.1:0-4524 GCA_052387135.1 Methanobacteriota archaeon
ACGCGCCGAAGCGTCTCGAAGCCGTTCGCGTCCGTCACCTTGAAGGCGACCGTGTGGGTCCCCGTGGGCAGGCTGAGGACCGCGGTCGCGCCGGCCGTCTCGTAGTCGCCGTCGAGGTTCGTGTCCCACGCGCCGGCCGGGTTCGTGCCGAGCGCGGCCTCGCCGTGGACGCGCTGGACGTCCAGCGACCCGAAGCTGTACGGGCCGTGCGGGAGGCCGAACGGAAGCGGCGGCGGCGCCGTGATCGTGAGCGTGTACGAGGTCGCGTCGTTCGAGAAGCCTTGGATCTCGGCGGTCCAGACGCCGCCCGCGGGGCCGCTAAGCGTCACGTCCTCAGGGCGGTTCCCGGTCGCGCCGGCGGTGTTTACGGCGCCGGTCGGCGACACGAGGTAGAGGTCGAGGTCGTCCAGCGAATTCGGCCAGGTGAGGACGGCGCGGAAGAAGCCGGTGCCGGCCGGGATCGTGAAGGTGTGGGTCTTCGTCGCGGTGTCGAGGAGGCCGGGCTCGAGGATGTCGTCCGGAATGCCTGCGTCGATCGTGTCCGAGACGGAAAGCACGGTCGCGGGGGCGGCGTGCTTTACGGTGTCGGTCGCGAACGCCCCGAGCGAATCCGTGACGGAGACCGTGAGCGTGATGTCGCCGGTGAGCCCGCTCGTGCTGAAGCTCGTGCTCTGCGCGGCCGCGTTCGTAAAGCGGGTGGGCGAACCGCCGAACGTCCACGAGAACGTGAACGGGGGCGTTCCGCCGAAGACGTTCGCCGAGGCCGCAAGGGGTGTCCCCGCCGTGTAGAGGGCGGAGGCTCCGGCGTCCACCACGAGGTGGGACGTGGCTGCGGCCGGCGGGACCGGCAGGACCGTGACCGTCAACAAGATAGTTCCCAAGATGGCGGCACGTAGGCCTCCCAACCGGCCGTTCATGGCCCATCGACCACGTACCCCCTCTTAAGTATTTTCCTGAAACCGTTTTAGAAGTTCAAGCCAGAAGGCCCGTGACCTCGACCTCGCTCCAGACGACGAAGGCCCACGGGTGCTTCGCCGCGCCCGAGTATGGGGCGTTCGGACCGGCGACGATGCGCACGAACCGGGATTCGCCCGTCCCGGCGGCGCCGAGGTCGAAGAGCCGCGGGACGCCGCTTTCGGCGGTGAAGCGGTCGATCGTGACCCAGCGGATGCCGTCGGGACTCCGCTGGACGAGGACGGGGCCGGAAAGCAGCGGGAACGGTCCGCCGTCGCCCACGGGCTCGGCGCGCCACTCGACGACGAGGAGGCGCCCTGCGACCCGTTGGAGCGTGGCGTTCCCCAGATAGTACGTGTGGAAGAACGTCGGCGCCTCGAACCGGTGGATGCCGCCGAACGAGCAGGCCGCCGTCGTGTTCCACGCGGACGGGATCCCGTCGCGCACGTCTTCGAGGAGGTCGCGCTCGCATCGTTTCGTCACGGTCTTCGATTCCCGGGGCGGGGCCGGTGGCTGAGCCGGGACCGTGAGGTTCAGCGCAAGTTCGGACCAGTCGAGGAACCCGCTCAAGCCTCCGCCAGCCCCGAGCGGCTCCCGTACGCGAAGGAACCGGAAGGGCGGTCCGGGCCCGACCGTGAACGCGACCCATTGGCGGACGTTGCAATACGGGTCCGATTCGGTGCAGGCGGCGTCGGGCAGTCCGGAGTGTGCGAAGAGGTTCGCCTCGAGCGAGGCGTCCGCATCGTACGAGACCAACCGATGGTCGCCGGTGGCGACGCGGGTCCAGTTCGCGCCGTCGAGGCTCGTCTCGATCACGAGCGGCGTCGTCACGCCGACCCGGGGAGGCTCGGAGTCCACGGCGCGGCCCTCTGCGAGCCCACCGCCGTCATACTGGACCTCGACCGCGAGCGCGCGCCCCACGCCGCCCTCTAGTCGGTAGGTGGTGTTGTTTCCCACGAAATAGTGGTGCGCCCCGACGTGCGCCCAGCAGAAGGGATGGGTGTAGTTCGCCTCCATCGAGGGGACGTCCGCGCCGGCCCACGCGTCGTCCTCGCAGGCAAGGCGGAGCGTCGTCACCGGCGCCGGCGGGTCGACCGTCGCGTCGCCGGGCGAAACGAGGAGGACCATGGAGACGAGGGTGGCCGCGGCGAAGGGGGCGCTCTTCACCAAGTCCCCACCGTGTTCTTGACGCGTCGAACGCCTTTTAATTCTTCTTGTAGGCGGGAAACCGGTGCCGGCCCCCGGCCCACGGCCCACCGCGCACTGCGCACCGCGCACGGCGCACGTCCCACCCCTCACGGAGCACGCCGTCGTTGGCGCCGGATCGCCTCATCGAGCGAAAATTTTCCGACCGCGACGTCGCGCGCAAGTTCCCGCGTGATCGTGAGCTCGCCCGCGGACGCGATGCGGCTCTTCCGCTGGATGTCCGCGACCTCGCCTTCGCGCGGCCGGACGCGGCGCCGCTCGGTGACCCGTTCGCCCGGGGATAGCGCGATCGCGCGTGCGGCGAAGATGTCCTTCTCTTCGGCGGACGCGCTCGCAGGCGGCGTCGAGCGCGACTCGTCGACGAGCTCGACGCGGACGTCGAGCGGAAGGAGCCCGTTCACGATCCGGTCCCGGACGGTGCCCCCGCCGTGTCCCACCCGGACCGTGCAGTGCCGCGCCCAGTACTTCTCGACCGCGGAGCGGACCTCGGGGGCGACCGCGTCGGGGCCGGCAAGCCTCGTGCTCCGCACGATCTCGCCGTCGCCGATCACCACGAAGCCGGGCTTGTCGCCGGGGTCGATCCCCACGATGAGCTCTTGGAAGGTGCGGCGGCCGGAGAGCGCGCGCTCGGCGTCCTCGAGCGCCTGCGCCGGCGTCTCGAACACGACGACCGGGTCGAAGTCCACCTTCACGGCCTCGAGGTCGGTCGTGATCACGACGCCGACCACGGGCGGAATCGGCTTTCCGGACGTAAGGGAAAGGAACGGGACCCGCTTCGACTTGAGGTGGCGCACGATCTCGTAGTAGACCTCGAAATCCTCGGTCATCACGCCGATGATCCGCGGCCCGGGTTGCACGGAACTTGAGTGGAAGTCCCACACCATAAGTTGCCCGGCCCTGGATGCCCCAAGCTTTATGGGCACCGCAGGTGCCTTCCGGCACTGGGGAACATGCGGGGGGCCGTCGTCATCGGTATCGCATGCGTCGCGGCGGTGATCGCCGGATGCATCGGGGACGACGCCCCGTTCGACGTCGCGTCCGGTCGACCGCTTTTGGCGTGCGCCGATCCCTGCCTCGTCCAGGTGGACGACCTGCCCGGACGGGCGTTCGAGCCGTCGGTCGCGGTGAACCCCCGGGACGCGCTGCACGTCTTTGGCGTGAGCATGGACTACCCGGTGCTCGCCGAGGGCGCTCGGCTGATGACGAACCGGATCTGGCTCAACGTGCACGTCTCCTTCGACGGAGGCCTCACATGGGAGACCCAGCGGGTGAAGGGCGGCATCGGCTCGGGGCCCGACCATCCGAACGCCGAGGACACGAAGATGGCGGACCCGGTCGCCGCGTTCCTTCCGGACGGCACGCCCGTGTTCGAGTTCCAAGGCAACCTGCGGGCGGGCGTGGTCCCGTTCGACGACGGGAACACGCTGTTCCTCGCCCGTTCGCCCGACGGCGGCCGAACCTGGCCCGGGCCCGACCGGATCGCCGAAGGAAGCGGATTCCGGGTGGGTCCCGTGTTCTTCCCAGGGCTCGAGTATCCGGACAATCCGTGGCTCGCGGTCGGATCGGACGGCACGATGCTCACGGCCTGGTTCCAGCTCGAGAACGGTTCGTCGCCGACGACGAATCGTGGGACCGATGATGTTCGCGTCCTCCCGGGACTGGGGGCGCACGTGGACGCCGGCGCGACCCGTCGACGACCGGCCCGGCCGCGTGTTCCTCCAGGCGTTTCCGCTCGTGCGCGCCGACGGCGTGTGGCATGTCGCCTACTTCGAGGAGTCCCCGGAAGAGGAAGCGGTCGCCCTGCTCCTTGCGACGAGCCGGGACCGCGGCTCCTCGTGGGAGGTCCGCGAGGTCGCCGGCACCGCGTACCAGCCTTCGATCAAGGAGGGCCTTCATCAAGGCAACCAAAGGATCTGGTTCACGTACGCCGCGGTCGGCGGCGGGCCGGGGCGGGCCGCCGCTCCTTCGATCATGTGGAGCGATGACGGCGGTGACTCGTGGTCGCCTCCGCTGCCATTGGACGCGCCCCGGCCGTTCCCCCTCGTCGCGCTCGACGTGGCAAAGGACGGGACGGCCTACGTCGCCTGGTTCCGGGAGGTCGGCCCGGAGAGCGAGCTTCGGGTCGTTGCGATCCGAGATGGCACGATGAGCGATCCGCTCCTTCTCGCGACCGTCCCGGGGAAAGCCAACGACATCGGCGACTACTTCGGCCTCGCGGCCCATCCAGGAGGCGTCCTCGCGATGTTCACCGCGAGGCTCGGGGAGACGCATTACGACGTCCATGTCGCGCGCGCCGTGATACGCTGACGGCCCGGGCCAGTCCGTCCGGAATCGCTCCCGTAGAGTAGGTTGACGGGGGTCCGG
>JBQTJL010000165.1:0-3090 GCA_052387135.1 Methanobacteriota archaeon
CTCGCCCGTGCCGGTGACCGTCAGGTAGCGCAGGCGCGCCCCGGTCTCCTCGCACAGGATCTGCCAGGGCACGATGTTCGAGTGGTGCTCCATCTCGGTCGAGAGCACCTCGACGCCGGGTTTGAGGTGCTCGAGGCCCCACGCGTAGGCGACGAGGTTCACGGACTCGGTCGTGTTCTTTGTGAAGACGATCTCCCGCATCCCGCCCTTCGCGTGCACGAACTTCGCGACCTTCTCGTGTGCGCCTTCGTAGGCGGCGGTCGCCTCGACCGAGAGCTGGTGGATCCCGCGGTGGACGTTCGCGTTCGTGTGGGTGAAGAAGCGGCTCATCGCCTCGACGACCGAGGTCGGGCGGTGGCTCGTCGCGGCGTTGTCGAGGTAGACCAAGGGCTTGCCGTGGACCCTGCGGTCCAAGATAGGGAAGTCCTTGCGGATCTCCGCAACGTCCCGATGCTCGCGCGTCGCCATCACTCCGAATCCCCCAGTGGTCGGCCGTCTTTATAAGCCGATGGAAGAGGGTAGGTCCGCTTCCTTTATCAAGATATTGATAGAGCAAAAGTATTTGAGGTGCGGGCCGAACTCGAGCAGTCGGGGACATGAGGCTTCTAACCGCCGCGTTACTGTTGGTAATGTTAACTTCGATGCCGTCGGCGAGCGCGGCTTGGCTTCAGGACGGGTACGACGCGGCAAGGACAGGCCACGTTGGGACGGGCTCGCCCGTGACGGACGACGTCGCGTTCGCCTTCGCGCTCCCGTTGCTCACGGACATCGGCGCGAACGTCCCCACTCCGTTGATCCTGAACGGGTCCATCTACGCGCTCCGGTTCGGGACGACGACCACCGGCGAAGGTCGTGTCATCGTGAACCAGGTCGATCTTGCGGACGGCGCCACCCGTACGGTCGCGGATTACGTGGAGACCATCCCGTACGCTCCGCATCACATCGCCTCGGACGGGGACCGGCTCTTCGTCGTCGGGCGCCAGGTCACCGCGATCCCCATCCGGGGCGGCGCCCCGCTCTGGGCGACCGACCATCAGTTCGCTCCCAAGCCCGAGATATACAACCCGCCCCAATGCGCGCCGCCGGCCATCCGTGACGGCGTCCTCTACATCGGATGCGTTCAGCCGGGTTTCGGGTTTTTCGACGCGGTCACCACGCTCCAAGCGATCCGCACGACGGACGGGATCCGGCTCTGGACATGGGTCGAGCACCCGAATCCCGACCCACAGCCTTCGCCCCGCTGGGCGCTGAATGCCGCCCTCCTCGGAAGCCCCCAGGGCGCAACGGCGTTGCGTGTCGCGACCGCCGTCTCGGCGGTGGGCGACGACGTGTTCCTCGCTACGGCGGACGCGCCCGTGTTCAACGGCGAACAGTTGGTCGCCGGAGGTTCCACGGCCGTCTGGGGCGTGGACGTAGCGTCCGGCCAGAACTGGTACGCGCGCGGCGAATGGTGGGCGAACGTCCTCTCGGAACAGATGACGTCTGCAGGCAACCGGGCGAACATCGCCCCTGCGCCTACCGGCACGTCCGACCATTTTTTCCTCAAAGTGTACAACTCCGTCGAGCGGTCGGACCGACAGTTCTACTCCAGCGGCTTCGGACCATCGAGCGACCGAGCCGCGGGAATCCGACGAGGCGGCACGTATGAAGGCGACCCGGGCATCGGGTTCGCGCTCACGGGCGACGCGTTGTACGCAGCGTCGCGCGACACGCTGTACCGGCTGAGTCACGATCTCGAGGTCGTGTGGTCGTTCGTCCTCCCCCCCGAAACGTCCTTCGTGGCAGGGGGGTTCGTGGTCGCGGACGGTATGGTCTTCGGCCGGACCGTCGAAAGCGCCAACCAACGGTCGCGGATCCTCGCGGTCGAAGAGCGGTCCGGGACGCTCGCGTTTGAGATCCCCGTTGCGCCGGAGAGCGCCTTCTCGATCTCGGACGGCGTCCTTGCGGTCCAAGGCCGCGACGGCCTTCTGTCGGTGTTCGGCAGGACACCCGCCTCCATCGCGGCGGCGGCGTCCGCCTCGACGCCGTTTCCCGATCCCGGCGCGCTCGTCTCCGTGGACATGTCGGGGACCGCCGCGGGCGCCCTCGGCCCCGCGACCGAGTTCTCGGCGGATTGGGGCGACGGGACCGTGACCGAATGGCAGGACTCGCCCGTGCTGAGCCACCGGTACAGCCAGCCGCAGGACTACGAGGCCCGGTTCTTCGCGCGGAACGCGAACCAGACCGCGAGCGTGTTCCAGCGCTTCTCCGTGGGCGGAGCGCCCGCCGAAGAGCTGAATCTCCTGCAGACGGCGTTTGCGCCCCAGAACCAGAACACCACCTGGGGCCTCCTGGGCCTCGTCGTCGCGGGCGCCGGCGCGATCATCGCGGTGGCGCGTTCGTCCCGGAAGCGTACGCGGTTCCAGAACGAGCTTGCCGCGCTCGAACGCCTCTACGCCGAGACCAAGGACTCGCCGCGCGAGGGCGAGGCGATGCTCGTGGAACGGCGCGCGCACTTCCGAGGGCTCCTCGTCGACGGGATGCTGGACGAAAGCCAGGTCGCGCTCCTTATGGCGCGGGTCGACGAGCTCCACAAGGGGCTCCGCCTGGGCGTCGTCGACCACCGCCTCGCCTTCCTCCCCCTGGGAATGGTCGAGCATCTGCGCTCAATCCTCGCGGACAACCAAGTGACCGCTTGGGAGCACAAGCACTTCATCGACGCGCTCGAACGGGACGACCTCCTTTCGGCCGACCAGAAGGAGAAGGTGCGGCGGCTCGTCGACGACTGGTTCGCCCGCGACTCGGCTGCCTCCGGAGGCGCGCGATGAGGCGGTTCGTCCTCGTACTGTTCGTCCTCGCCCCGGCCTTCGCCGGCTGCATCGAAAGCGGCGCGGACGATTCGGTCGCGCCCGCCGCGGCGCCGATCGACGTGCCGCTCCCCGGGCCCGTGCGCGTCGTCACGGACCCCCCCGGGGACGCACGCGCAAAGGATCCTCGCCCGGTCCGGGGCGCGATCGCCGTTGTCTGCTACCGGCCCGAGGTTTCACCCGCCGCGAGCCAATGCATCGACGCCGTCCGGGCCTCGGCCACGGCCGCCGGCGCGGGGGGCCC
>JBQTJL010000166.1:0-8201 GCA_052387135.1 Methanobacteriota archaeon
CGGCGCTCCGGTACGTGACGTGGAAGACGAACGGGCGGTCCGCCGGGCCTTTCCCCGGCGTGACGCCTCCGTCGAAGAGCTCCGGGGCCGGCGTCGCGACCGCGACCGCGGGGACGCCGGGCGGCCCCGAGTTCCCGGCGAGGTCGATCGCGACGACGACGTAGTACTGAGGGACGCCCGGGACCACGTCGCGGTCGACGAAGACCCGCTCGGGCGTCTCGACGACCGTCTCGTACGGCCCCGCGACGTCCGCCGCGCGCTCGACGCGGTAGTGGCTCACGCCCGCGTTGTCGGGGGCGACGCGCCAGGACAGGCGGATCCCGCGCTCGGCGTCGAGGGCCTCGAGACCGGGCACCGCGCCGGGCGGGACGAGGTCGACCGTGGTCGTCACGGGTCGGACCGCGCGCGTCACGTGGCCCGCGCCGTCGGTGAGCGTGAGGACCGCGAGGTAGTCCTGCGACGGCCGCAGGCCTTCGACGCGGATCTCCCGGCGCGAGAGGAGGTCGGCGTCCGAGAACGCGATGCGCTCTCCGCCGGCCCGCGCGAGCACGCCCTCGACGACCACGGGCTCGTCCGTTGCGACAACGAGCGTCGCGCGCACGTGTTCGGACCGCGTCGTCACGAACCGGAGCTCGGGCGGCGTCGCGTCGACCACCACGCGCGCCGTCCGGGTCGCCTCGTTCCCCGCCTCGTCGACGGCGCGAAGGACGATCCGGTGCACGCCGGGCGTCGCGTCGACCGGGACCGGGATCGTGGCGCGGAACCGGCCGGCCGAAAGGGACGGAAGGAGATCGACCACGTCGCCGCCGAGCGGTCGAAGGTCGAGCGTGAGCGAGAGCGCCGTCGCGTCCGAGGCGCGGGCCGAGACCACGAGGAGGCCTCCCGGGCGCAGGCGTTCGCGGCCGGGCGACGGGACCGTCTCGAGGCTTGCGATCCGGGGCGCCTCGTCGTCGACCACGAACCGGCTCCGGGCGCGCGAGACCTCGCCGAAGAGGTCGCGGACCTCGACCTCGAGCTGGTGGGGCCCGGGCGCAAGGGGCCCGCGGGGGACGGCCGAGAACCGCGTCGCGTTCGCGACCGTGGGCTCGATTCCGGCCCCGTCGAGGAGGACCCGGAGAGAGGCCGGGTCGACGGCGCTGCCGCGGTCCTCGAAGTCCGCGGCAAGCTCGGGGAGCGCGCTCGCGGTCGCCCGCGCCGGCGCGAGCCGGAGGATCCGCGGCGGGCTCGTGTCGACCGAGAACCCGTCGACCGTGAGGACCCGGAGGTCCCGCTCGGAGGCCTCGGCCGCGATGCGGAGCGAGTAGCCGGGCCCTTCGGGGAGGCCCGCCGTGGACAGGGTCGCGCGGTGCGGCCCCGCTCCGGCGAGGACGACGCGGCTTTCCGCGACCACGACGCCGCCGCGGACGAGTCCGACCGCGTACGTCGTAGCATTCGCGGCGAGGTTCCGGCCGGTGAAGACGACTTCGACGGAGCGTCCGAGCCCGGACCCGGCGGCGGGCGAGACGACCGCGAGATCGTCGATCGCGGAGCGCGTGGTCACGGGGAGGGGCGCGCCGGTGCTCTCGAACCCGGCACCGTTCACCGAGACCGGCTGCACGTGGTACGTCGTGTTCGGGAGAAGCCCCGGGACCTCGAGGCGGTGCTCGCGGGAAAGACCTGGGGCGCCTTGGACCGCGCGCAGGTTCGGGCGCCGGGCGGGGTCGGTGAAGTCGGCGGCCGCGGTCCCGACGAGCGCCGCGGTCGATGCGGGAGACGAAGTGTTCCAGCGGAGCCCGAGGCGGTCGTGGCCGGTCGCCTCCACGCTCGCGTCGGTGACGTTCGCGGCGTCCTTCACGACGGAGATCGAGGCGGCCGCGACGTGCCGCTGGACGTTCCCGACCGCGTCACGGACGGTCGCGGGGATCGGGTGCTCGGCGGTCGAAAGGTGCGGCGCGTCGAGGAGGATCGAGGCGCGCCAGACCGTCGCGTCCGTGCGGCTCCTCGTCGCGCCGACCTCCCGCGTCCGGGACACCGAGGACGTGTCGAGGAAGACCGATACGGCGCCCGAGCCCGAGGCGGCCCCGCCGCAGATCACGTCGCCGCCGGTCGCGTTCTTCTCGTCGCAGGCGTGAAGTCCGAGCTCGATGCGGTCGCCGGGGCGGGCCGCGCCGGGCCGCGGATAGGTCACGGTCGCGTTCGCGACGATCGGCGGGGATTCGTCGACGGTGAACTGGATGGGGTCGCTCCGGCGGCGGCTCCCGGCGAGGTCGCGGACCTCGATCACGAGGTCGTACACGCCCTCGTCGGTGACGCCGAGCTTCGACAGCGCCTCGCCTCCGCCGTAGCTCCGGGCCGCGCAGGCGGTGGTCCCGTCGCCGACGAGGGTGAGCGAGGCCGAGAACGCCGGGTTCGGTCGCGAGACCGTGAGGGTGGCGTTTTCCGCAAGCGGCGCGACGCAGGCCCCGGCGTCCTTCGTCGCGGTCGCTTGGCCGCCGATCACGCCGGATTTTCGCGCAAAAACCCCAAGCGATACGCGAGGGTCGAGCGGGTCCTTCACGTCCTTCAAGCCCGAGGTCGTCGCGGATCCCAGCGCGAGGTCGGATTCCGTCGCAAGGTCGACGCCGACGAACGGGAGTTCGTAGAAGGAGTCCCGCAAGAACGCGCGGCAATGCGGTAGCGTGAGGTTCAGGATGCGAAGGTGCACCGTGTCGTTCGCGGTCGCATTATAGAGAGGGCCAAGCGCCGCCGGGATGCGGCAATTACCGGTGGCGTCGGCGACGACCGCAGCATAGTAGACGCGCTCGCCATGGGCGTTGCCACCATCCACATGCGCGAAGCGTCGCGCCGCGCCGGTCCCCTCTGCCGTGAGGGGGACCTCCTGCCACGGAAAGCCGGTGGCGTCGGCCGGGACGGGGGCTCCCTTTGCGAACCCGGCCCGGAACAGGCGGAGCGGCTCCTCGTCGTGGGGGCCCGTGCCGTTCTCGTCCTGTACGGCGAACGAAACGCTGAACCTCCGCCCGTTCGCGAAGCTCTGGTTCCCCGCGGAGGCGTTGCCGAGCGGGTGCTCGGCGTCGATCGTCCCGAGCGCGCGCGGGGGACACGAATCCAACGTGAGCCGGAACGGCGCTTCGCCTGGCGGCGGGCTTGTGCTGTTGCGGACGCCGAAGCCGAAACCCGACTCCTTCGTCACGGTGAAGGCGAGGCGGTACGTCCCGTCCGGCACGACGTCCGGGGCCAGCGGTTCGCCGCCGGCACAGCGCGCGGCCTCGGGGGTCGGGAGGCTCGAGCGCCCGTTCCAGGTGAGGTTCAGCGCGGGGAAGAACCCGCCGGAGGGATCGAGGGGGTTCACGGGCGTGATGAACGGAGGAACCATGCGTCCGTTGTCGACGGTCCGGGCCCCGGCTGGGATCTCGTCGATCTCGCGGTCGACTACGGAAAACGCGTCGCCGCCGGGGATCCCGTCGAGAATCGGTGTGAGGTTCATCGTCAACCGGCCGATCGTGTGGTTCACCGCGTCGAACGGCGAGACGCGCCGCGCGCTCATGGCAAGTTCGACGCAGGCGCCGGAGTACGTCCGCACGAGGTCTTGGCCTTCGACGCACATGCGGGAAGGGCCGATGGCGGAGGCTACGTCCGGGAACATGCGCTTCAGCCGCAGTTTCGGCGGCGGATCGAGGTCGAAGGTCGATTCGACCATCACGAGGTCGGTCTCCGGACTCGGGTCGTTCTGCTGGGCGACGTGGATCAGCGCCCGATACTTGTAGTCGAGGCCGTCCGTGAGGACCGCCTGGCGCGCGTCGTCCAAGTCCCCTTCCGAGTTCCAATGGACGGACGTCGTCCGCGTCTGGTTCAGGCCCGGGGCGCAGGGCTCGGGCGTGGCGTTTCCCACGTACCGCTCGTCGACGAAGAACTCCAAGAGGACGATTCGGACCGAGCACGTCACGGGAAGCAGGGTCAACGAGAGGTCGACGACGCCTTGGAGCACGAGCGGGTCGTCTCGAGCGGCGCCGCCCGCGCCGACATGCGTCACGCGGTCTACCGGGCCCGTGATGTCAAGCACCGTATGGTTCGGGAGCATGCGGAACACGACGGGGGCGTCGAGGGCGGTCCGGGTCGCGTTGCGGCGGAGCTCCGCGAGCGGCAGGTCGACGAAGTTCTTTCGTTCATCGCTCACGGGGTCCGCGAGCCGTATTTGGTTGTTGAACGCGCACGAAGGCTCGCCCGACGCATTTCCGATCTCGGCGAGGACGACCGCATGCGGGTCGATGGTCGTCGTGAGGACCGTGACCGGGGCGACGAGCCCCGGGCTGGCCGTGGGCGGCGTCGTGCCGAACGGTCCGAGGCGGTAGGTGTCGCAGTCGCCAAGGTCGATGAAGGGGGAGGCCCGTCCCCCGTCCTTCCGGCCCGTCCCGACCGCATCCGCCGCGTCGGCGCGGGTCTGGTAGAAGTCGCGCCCCGCGACGTCGATCAGCACCGCCTGGCTCGGGGGCGCCGGGACCAGCGGGCACTCCACCTCGCCCGAAGCGAACGCGAAGGAATTCCCGACGGCCACGTAGGCGTCGTGTCCCGAAAGGTCGACGAGGAGGGCCGGGCCGCAGAGCGACGATGCGACGACGCTCGCGTACCCGCCTCCGTAGTAGACGTCGTTCCCGCCTGCGTCGACGAGGACGCCGATCGTCTTTTCCGTGGCGGCGATGGTCCGCGGCCGCGGCGCCGAGTAGAGGTCGTCGCCCTCCACATCGACGACGACGGCGACGTTGAACCGAAGGCCGGTTTCGCCCTCGTCGCGCCCGAACGGGTTGTAACCCACGCCGGCCGCGTTATTCTCGTACCGGTCCGCGCCGCCGAGGTCGATGAGGAGGCCGGCGTCGTCCGCGTGGAAGTTCGCGCCGGCGTCGGCCACGGTGAGGCCAAGGTTCGGGAAGAACACGATGTGGCCGCCCCCGAGGATGGCGCTCTCAGGGCCGTGCGGGTCGGTCCCGGCGGCCGTCTCGACGGCGGCGGTCCCTTCGAGCTCGCCGTCCAAGAAAACGCCTTGCGCCTGTCCGACCTTCTCGGGGGACGTCGAAAGCATGTGGGCATTGCCGATGGGCGCGGGGACGTCGAACGCGCTGTCGCTTCGGGGCCGGTCGAGGAAGATGCGGCCGTTCCGGGTGTCGCCTGATTCCGCGCCACCGAGGACGTACGAATCCACGCCGCCGAGGTCTAGGAAGAACGCGTACGTGCGGTTCCCGTCGCCCAACACGCGCCCTTGGGATCGGCGTTCCGGGAGCGCGTACGCGTCAGTCCCCCGCACATCGATGAAGACGGCGGTCGCCGGATCGGCGCCGGGCGCAAAAAGCGTCTCGGGCGCCATCGTGACGCCCTGCCGCACGCCGGTGTAGCGGTCGTCGCCGGCAAGGTCCACGAAGATCCCGGGCGCCGCGTTCCCGCTGAAACCCTGGGATTCGTTCTCGGCGCGGTAGACGTCGTCGCCCGCGACGTCGAGGAGGAGCCCGGCCCGCGACGCGTTGCCGTCCGTCGGCGTCGCGGCTCCCTGTCCGGTAAGCGCCCGGTAGCGGTCGGCGCCGGCAAGATCGATGAGGACGCCGCCGCAGCCTTGCACGCAGGGGCGGGTCGGCGCGTAGTAGACGTCGTTCCCCGAAAGGTCGAGGACGAGTGCGAGTCCGGGTGCCTCCGCGATCGGGCCTGCCGCGTTGTTCGTGTAGTTGTCCGCGCCGCCGAAGTCGATCGCGACGAGCGCGTCCCGCGCGTGCCCGCTCCGGACGAAGTCGCCGAGGACGAACCACGGCGCGAGCTTCACGACGAAGCCCGACCCGTCGGGGAGGTCTTCGCCGGCCCCGCGCTCGACGGTGCCGTACACGTCGCGCCCCTCGACGTCGCGGGGATCGACCGTGACGGACGGGCCGCCGACGCCCGGGAGCTCCGCTCCGACGGGGCCGATCACGGCGGGGATGCCGATCGGGTGGTCGTCCGGGTCATACGGGTCCGTCTGCAGCGCGGCCTCGACGAGGTCTAGGAAGGCGTCGTCGTCGGAATCCGCGAGGATCGGGTCGAGCGGCGTGCCGGTGCCCCGAGGGTCCGAGCCCAACGCGGTCTCGAGGACGTCGACGAACCCGTCGCGGTCGGAGTCGACGAGGTCTGCGGGGCAGCGCGGGTCGTCGACGACGCAGCCTGCGACCGCGTTCGGGGAGCGCCGCGTCTCGACGTCGAGGCCGAACCCCAGGTCCGCGACGCCGACGGGGGCACTCGCGCCCGGCGTGAGGTTCGCCTCGGTCGCGTTTGCGCCGTCGGCCCAGATCGAGTCGTCCGCGCGGCGCGCAAAGTAGGAGGGGAGCGAATAGTTCCCGACGACGGACGTCACGCGAAGGCCGCGCGGCTCCGGGCTCTGGTAGGAGTCGGCGCCGCCGAGGTCGAGTAGGAACCCGCGCTCGAAGCCTTGGGCCGAGCCCGGGGCGTCGTACCGGTCGGCGCCGGCAAGGTCGACGAAGAGACCGGCGCGGGCCTGCGACCGGAACCCTCCGACGTAGGCGTCGGAGCCGTCGAGGTCGAGGAGGACCGCGAGCGCGGGCGTCCCGGCCATCCGGGGGAGGAAGCCCGAGGCCTGCGCGTCGTCGCCGGCCTCGTACGCGTCCGCGCCGCCCCCGTCGACGAGGATGCCGACGCCGAGCCCGGCCGCCGCGCCCTGCGAGCGCGAGCCCGCCGTGTAGCGGTCGTTCCCGGCGGCGTCGATGAGGATGCCGATGCCGTTCTGCGCGGCCCCTTGCCGGAACGAGCCGCCCGAACGGTACACGTCGGCGCCGCCCGCGTCAATCGCGACCGCGACCGCGAAGCGCTGCGGGACGCCCGGCTGCGCCGGAAGGCCTGCCGTGCCGCCCGCGTTGTTGAAGTATGCGTCGTCGCCGCCCAAGTCGACCGTGAGGACCTGCTCGCGGATCTCGCCGCCGACCCCGTTCGGGATCGGGACCACGTAGCGGTCGTCGTAGACGGTGGACGCGGTGCCCGAGAACATCACGAGGTTCAGGGGGTCCTTGAAGAAAACGTCGTTTCCGAGGCCGGGCTCGTCGTCGCAGTCCTGGATGCCCGCCTCCACTTGCTCGCGGAGGCACGCGGTGGTCCCCGGGTTCGTCGAGGGAAGCTCCGGGACGGCCTGCGCGCGCGCGGTCCGGAACGGAAGGAGCATGGAAAGGAACGTCGGGGGCCTTGCCTCTTGCTCCTCGCTCCGTCCGTCCGCGTAGCGCCGGGCGGCGAGGGCCACCCCGTCCGCCGCGTGGGCGACGGCACGCGCGTGCCCGAGCACGTCCGCGGTCGGGACGCGGCCGGCAAGGAGGACCGTCCGTTCGAGCCGGGCCAGCTCGTCCGGCGTGACGCCGTCGCGGCCCTCAAGGTCGAGCGCGAGCGCGATACCTTCTGCGAGCTCGTCCCGTTCCGCGTCGGTGAGCGCCGCGTCGGCCGCCGCGAGCGCGGCCTCGGCCGCGACGACCTCGGACAGGAGCCGGGCGGACGCGCGGGCGATCTCGGGCGGGACCGCGGTCGCGCCTTCGCGAAGCAGCGTGGGGAGTTCCTCATCGTACGGGATCCCGCGGGCCTCGTAGAGCGCGAGGATCGCGCCCGCGAGGTCGAGGGCCGGGGGCGCCGGCGGCGTCGCGGCGACCGCGAGCGACGCCTGCGCCGTCCAGCGGTCGAACGCCTGCGAGGCGCCGCGCGGAGGGGCCGCGGCGAGGTCCGCCGCGAGCGTGACGGCCCGGGCGGCCCGCAAGGGGTCCGCGACGAGCGTCTCCCCGCGCGAGAGCTCGGAGAGGAGGGCCCACTTGCGCACGATCGGGAGCCCGGAATCGACTGCGTCGAGCAGCGTGGAAAGGTCCCCGGCCGGGTCGTCGGCGTCCGCTGCCGCCGACGCAAGGAACATGGCCGCGAGGGCCCGTTGGAGTTCGAGGGGGAGCCCGTCCGCCGCGACAAGCTGCAGCTGGGCGTCCGCGGGCGCGGTCCGCGCAAGGTAGGGCGCGAGCGCCGATGCGAGCGGGTGTTCGTCGTCGACCTCGTACGCGGGACCGGCGACGTCGTCGTCGCGCCCGAGGCCTCGGAGCGCGGAAAGGAGCGGGAGGACCGCGCCCACCGGATCGGATCCGTCCGTGGGGAGGCCCCGCGCGGCGGCGACGACATCCTCGATGCGGGCGTCGGATTCGGCGACCGGCGTGAGGGCGTCGCTCGCGGCGCGAAGT
>JBQTJL010000167.1:0-4862 GCA_052387135.1 Methanobacteriota archaeon
GATCTACGAGCCCAGGCGACGGGGGGTTCGGGGGGACACCGCCGCGGGGGTTCCCCCCGTTCCAAGGGGGGTCTGGGGGGATTCGACTCCCCCCAGTATGCGTGGCCCTGCGAGGAACCTCCTCGCGTCGCGTCCGTACCCAGCCTCGCCTTCAAAAGCCTTTCCCAATCGAGGAACCGATTCCGAAGGCCTTTTGGTCCGCGTCGCGCGTGGCCGCGCGGGGCGACCATGGCATTCTCGGTCCCGAAGCAGGTGACGGGCGGCGGCGCGGTCTTGCTCGCGATCCTGATCGCGGCGTCGGTATCGATGGGCCTTCCCGAAAACGTGCACTATCTGTGGGCCTTCCTTTCGCTCGTCTGGGGGCTTCTCGCTCTACAGAACCCGTGAGCGGCCGGGCGTCATCCCCACGCGCTCACATATCCGGGGAGGACGCCGAGGCTTGCCGCGAACCCGCCGGCCGGGGGGTACTCGAGGGAGCCCACGAAGACGCGGCCCTCGGCGAGGGATGCGCCGCCGAACACCCCTCCTCCGGCGTCGAGCGCCACAAGCAGCCGGCCCGTGTGGAGGTCGAACGCACGGAGGCCCCCGCTCCATGACCCGACCCAGACGACGCCGTTTCCGATCGCGACGGGCGCGAACGTCGTGCTCGGCATCGGTTGCTCCCACAGGAGATCCCCGGTCGCGATGTCGAAGGCGGCGACCCGGTCCGGCTCGGACCCCGTGACGACCTCGACCCCGTCCGAGGCGCCGCCCGAGCCGATGAGCGCGACACGCTGCTCGAGGAGCCGGCTCCCGTGGACGAGCCGCCCGTCCGCCAGGTCGACCGCCCAGACGGGCCCGTGCTTCTCGGACGCGAGCACGACGGGACGGCCGTTCCGGAGGACGAGGTGCGGGGTCGCGCCGAAGTCGCGGTTCTCCCGGATCGTCGCTTCGGGGGTCGACTCGTCGTTCGTGTCGAGCGGGAAGAACTGGTGGGACCAGACGAGGGCCCCGGTCTCGCGGTCGAGCGCAACGACCGAACCGTTCGAAAGGGAGAGGCGCGCGACGTGGCCGCGGTCGGCGCTGATCCCCACGAAGACGTCGTCGCCCTCGACGATCGGGCTCGACCACATGTGGCCCGCGAACAGGGTGCGCCAGATCTCGGTCCCGGTGCCTTCGTCCAGTGCCACGACCGCGGGCCCTGCGCCGACAAGGACGAGGCCGCCCGCGACGCTCGGCGAGGAGTCGACGCGGTCGGAGAGCGTCGCACGCCACACGACCTCGCCGGTCGTCTCGTTCAGGGCGTAGACCGAATTCGCCCAGGTCCCCACGTAGACGCGGCCGTTTGCGACCGCGGGCGTGCTCGTGACGCTGCCGTCGAGACGCGTCCGCCACCGGAGCGCGAGCGAGCCCACGGTCGCCCGCCCGGGGACCGACGCGTCGTCGGTCGCGCACGAGTTGTACGAGTCGCGGCCGTACTGCGGCCACCCCGCGGGGTCGTTCGACGGCGAGACGGTGACCGCCGGGGGAAGGTCGAGGGGGGGCCCGGCCCGGGCGGTCGCCGAGACTGATTCGACGCGGAGGCTCCGGCCCGCGCCCGGGTTCTCGAACGACGCGCCCATCGAGTAGCCGACACCGCCCACCAGGAACACCGGGGCCGCAAGGTCGACGGCCGCGCCTTCCACGCGTTCTGCGACCACCGTCCGGTTGAGGAGGAGATGCACCAGGGGCCCGACCGTGGAGACGACGCCGGTCCCCCGGACCCGAAGGTCGTACCATCCGGTGGTCGGGACCACGAGGGGGGCCTCGAGGAGGCCGAAGTCGTCGAACCGCCATGCCGTCCCGTCCGCGACGCCGCCCACGTGCACGCGCGCCTCCACGCCCGAAGCGGAAGGCGGCGGCAGCGCGGTCGTCGCGCGGACGTCTTCGAGGACGAGCCAGCCTCCGGTCGCGGTGAGGGTCGCGGAGCGCGTTCCGTTCGGCGCGACGAACGACGCGAGCGCGGGCCGCGGGACGGGGCCAGCCACGTCGAAGGCGCCGACGGGGGCGCCGTCGATCGCGACGAGGAGGCGCGGACGCGTATTGTTCGTGGGCAGCGTCGCCGCATGGGCGAGGAGGTGGCCGGCGCCGCCGGTCCACGGGAACGTGAAGTTCCGCGTCTCTCCCGGTGCCAGCGTGAAGGAGCCGGACGGCGGCGCGCCCGGGTCGGCCGAGCCGGCCGAGCGGACCACGTCGAGGTAGAGGTTGCGGTCTTCGGTGCTGGAGCGCGCGTCGTTCGTGAACGAGATGCGCACGGCGTGGGTCCCGATCGTCATCGGGGGGCCCGAGTAGGTCTGGAGGGTGTTCGTTGCGACCGTGAAGGTGCGGACGGCGGTCCCGTCGACGGAGACGACCATGGTGGGCCAGACGCCGGAAAGTGGCGAGCCGCGGGCGACGATGGTGAGGTTCGAGCGGGCGTCGCCGTCGAACGTGTCCTCGATGTACCCGTTCGACCAAAGGTTCCAGTACGCGCCGCCGCTTGCAAGGCCCGAACTCTGCGCCCCGCCCGCGGTCCGCGTCGGGAACGATTCCGCCTCGAAGGGGCCGGTCGGGACGGCCGCGGCGGCGAACGGCCCGGCCGGCTGGATCGCGAGGACGAAAACGGCGACGAAGAAGACGGCGTCGGCCCGGGGCAGAGGCATCCCTCTGCCGCCGAAGGCATGGCGCCGCTTCAACGAGAGGTTACGCCGCGCCCGCATGCGTGATGGGGGGTCCGACGAATGCCGCGCGAACCGGCCGCAGAGCGCTCCGACCGGCGCCTCCCATGTCAAGCCGAGTGAAATATATCTACTAGGACGAAAAGAGGGGTCCTTGCGGAGAGCCCGACGGGAACGACGGACGCCGCACGCATCGCCGCGTGCCCCGAGGGGCTCGCGATGCACAGGCGACGGCCCGGGTTCCCGGATCGTACCGCCGCAAGTCCGGACTCTCCGCTGTTTTTCCTTCTCCGCCATCTTCGAGCGCAAGAGCTTAGGCGACGGAGCGGCGTCCGGGCCCGTGAAGCCGGAAACGCCGCCGGTGCGCGATCTTCAGCTGCGGCGAGGGATGTCCGTGGCCGACCTCGTCCGGCAGATGGGCGAATCCGGCGGGTTCACCGCCCAAAAGATCGCGGAAGCGGCGGGTGTGCTCTCGCGGGCGAAGCGCGAAGGGCACCGGACGGTGCTCTCGATCCCGGCGGCGCCGTTTGCGACGGGGCTTCGAGGGGTCGTGCGCGACCTCGTCCGGGACGGATGGGTGCAGGCGATCGTGACGACCTGCGGAACGCTCGACCACGACCTTGCCCGGGTCTGGGGCCACTACCACCAAGGGTCCTTCGAGATGGACGACGAGCGGCTCCTCGAGGAAGACGTCCACCGGTTGGGGTCGGTCCTTGTCCCCGTGTCGTCCTATGGGCCGCTCCTGGAGGAGAAGCTGCAGCCTTGGCTTTCGAAGCTCTACGACGAGAAGAAGACGTGGGGGGGCCGCGAGCTCGTCGCCGCGTTCGGCACCCTCCTTACCGGCGAACCGCGGGCCGAAGAGAGCGTCCTCCATCACGCCGCACGGCGCGGGGTCCCCGTGTTCGTGCCGGGCTTCACGGACGGCGCGGTGGGTTCGCAGCTCTGGCAATTCCGCTCCCGCCGCAAGGATTTCCAGCTCGACCTCCTTCGGGACGAGGAGGAGCTCGACGCCTTCGTGCACGGGCCGGGCGGGCTCGGAGCGGTCCTTGTCGGCGGCGGGATCTCGAAGCACCACACGATCTGGTGGGCCCAGTTCCGCGGCGGCCTCGACTACGCGATCGCCATCACCACGGCCGTCGAATACGACGGCTCGCTCTCCGGGGCCCGGCTCCGCGAGTCCGTTTCTTGGGGCAAAGTGAAACCTGAGGCGACAAAAGTGCACATCGATGGCGAAGCGACGCTCGTCCTTCCGCTGATTGCGGCAGCCGCGATGGATGCCGTGTAGCGCCTTCGGAGCGGGGGCGTTGGTCCGCTACGACAACGCTCAAATGCCGTCGAGGAAGAATCCTCTCGGGGTGACTTGTTGTCCGAAAATCCGGCAAAGGCCGCGGGCGCGCGGTGGCTCGGCGCGGTGTTCGTGGTGGCGGTGCTCGTGTTCTTGCTCGTCGCGACGGTCGCGATCTGGCTCGGGGCCGCCTAGCCGGGAGACCCGCGAAGCTCGGGGCGGCCCCCGGCAAGCAGCGTCTCGGCGAGGCGTTCTACGGTCGTCGCACGGTGCGCGCCCGTATGCTCGGAAAGGACGCGGGCCCGCGCGCGTTCCCCGAGCCGGGCGCGCTCTTCCTCAGGCACGTCGCGGAGGATCGACACGAGTTCGTGGGCGTCGCGTGCGACGAGCACTTCGGTCCCTACGTCGAACACCTCTTCGACGCCGGGCCACGGCGAGGACATGACCGGCGTCCCGCAGGCGGCCGCCTCGAAGAGCCGCGCGCTCGGCGAGTGGCCGGCCTCGGCCATCTCGGGCCGGGCGACGACCAGGGCGTAGCGAAGGGACGCGTAGTAGGACGGGAGGTCTCCGGGCGGCACGCTCCCGACGCGGCGCACGTTCGACGGCCAGCGGATCGAGGCCGGATAATGGGGACCCGCGACGACGAACCGGCGCTCCGGGAGCGCCCGGGCCGGGCCCGCGACGAGATCGTCGAGGACCGGTTGGCGGTCCGCGCCGTAGGCGCCGAGGTATCCGAGGTCGTATTCCCGTGCGCCGGCGACGGGACGGAGCGCGTCCGGGTCCGCAGACGGGTACAACGGCGTGGGGCGCCGCGCCCCGAACGAATCCCGGATCCGGCCGAGCGTGGGGCCCCCGGTCGAGGAGAGGTACGCGTCGTACTTCGGTACCTGGGACGCGTCGAG
>JBQTJL010000168.1:0-4341 GCA_052387135.1 Methanobacteriota archaeon
TTGTTCTCCTTCTGGGCCTCGCGGAAGGCCTTCTGGAACGCGCGCATCGCCTCCTGCGCGCGCGCCATGTCGACCCAGTCCACGAAGAAGTGCCGGACGACGGTCGTGAGCGTCACCATCACGAGACCGGCAAGGAAGATCGTCCAGATCGGGTCCTGTCCGTGGGAAGTGATCGTGGGCTCGAGGACCACCCCCACGGCGCGTCCGGTCGCGAGCCGCAGGTCCTCGTTGAAGAGGATGAAGAACATGAAGACGAAGGAGAAGATCGTGACGAAGTTCATGAGGGGGTGGCTCCCCTTCTTCTTCCGCTTGAGACCGGCAGGGAGCGGGGAGCCGGAAGCCGGAGCGGGCGCCGCCGTCGGGCCCTCTTCCGCCCGCGCGGCGCGCACGTGGACCACTTCGCGTTCGCCCGTGACTTCGACGGTCTCGCGGTCGCCTTCCGTCATGGGGTCACCCGAGGGCCGAGAGAAGCTGGCGCTTCGCTTCCTCGACCTTGCCGTCGTGGTTCTCGACGATCGCCACCGTGGCCCCCGTGAGCGTCGCGATCGCCATCGCGGCCGCCCGGTTCGCGCCCTGGTGGGCCGCGATCCCCTCTTCGGGCTCGACGTCGCGGGCCCGGGTCGCGTCCTTCGCGCGCCGCCCGAGGATCTCGCGGGGGGTCGCCTCGACGAGCACGATCGTCTCCAGCGAGAGCCCCTTCGCGACCCATTCGGGGATCCCGGGCAGGTACCCCTTCGGCGTGCGGATGGTGCAGTGGGTGTCGACGATCGTGTCGCCCATCGCGGCGATCTTCTCCGCGGCCTCCTTCTGGATCTCCTTCTGGAGCGAAGGGGAGAGCCGCCGCATCTCGTCGCGGTGCTTCGCGAGGCGACGCGCGGAGGCGACCTCGAACATCACGGTCCCGTACACGACGACGGGCCGCTTCGTCGCCTCGGCGGCGGCCGAAAGGACGGTGGATTTCCCGACGCCGGGGACGCCGGTGATGATGATCGAGCCCATCGCGCCCCCTACGGGCATCTTCCCTTTAAACCTTGGCGATGGCCGGGCTCCTCCTCCACGCAAGGAAGGTCCCGACCGCGGCGGCCGCGCCCACTGCGGCGAAAAGCCCGTCGCCCGACGCGATCCCGATGAAAAAGAGAAGCGCGGCAAGGAGGACGAGCCACCACTCGGTCGGGCGGTCCGGATCGGAGAGCACGCGACCGGCCTCGATCGCGACCGCAAGGACGCCGCATGCGAATCCCAGCGAAAGGAGGAGAGGCGGCGACAGGGGCCGGAGCGTCGGGGTCGTCCCGATGTCGTAGAGCGCAAAGAGGAACCCCAGCGTGCCCCCGGAGAACGCGAGGAGCATCCCGGCGCGTCGGACCGTCGGCACGGGCGGCGAGCGGCCCCGGTCGGGAAATGGCTGTCGGTTCTTATACGAGGCCTTGTTGTCCCCGGAAGCGCCGACGCAATGTATATCGCGCCCCCGATTCGTGTTCGGGCCATGAACGGGAGGCCATTCACGCTCTGCCTTATCCTGGGATTCGCGCTCCTTTCGGCCGCGGCACCCGCGACCGCCGACGGGGACCTCGACGGCGACGGCGTCGGGGACGCGTCCGACAACTGTCCTTCGGTCGCGAACGCGTCCCAAGTGGACACGGACGGCGACGGCGCGGGCGACGCCTGCGACGCGGACGACGACAACGACGGCGTCGCGGACGGCTCCGACAACTGCCCCCTCGTCGCAAACGCGGGACAGGCGGACCTGGACGGCGACGGGTTGGGCGACGCGTGCGACCCGGACATCGACGGGGACTCGCTCACGAACGCGGCCGAGACCGGCGTCTACGGGACGGACCCGTTCGACGCCGACTCGGACGACGACGGCTTGAACGACGGCTTCGAGGTCCGCGGCGGGCTGGACCCGCTCGACCGCGACACCGACGGCGACCTCTTCTCGGACGGCACCGAGGTCGAGGCCGGCTGCGACGGGTCGAACCCGTCGTCGGTCCCGACGCCGGCCGGCTGCACGAAGGGCTTCCCGGTGGCGGACAACGAGGAGCTTCCGGTCACGGACGACTTCGAGCCGGCGCTATAGGCGGCCGAGCAAGAGGCAAGAAGCAAGGGGCAAGAGGCGTTACTTCCGTCCTTCGTACGTGACGACCCGCAGTCCCGGCACGCGCGAGAATTGCTTCGTGTTCCGGGTGACGACCGGCTCGTCGTAATGTAGCGCGGTCGCGGCGACGATCGCATCGGCGGGACCGATCGCGTGCCCTTCCGATTCGAGTTCGGCCTCGAGCGCCCCCGCGCGGGCCGCGACGCCGCGGTCCATCGCATAGGTCGTGACGCCGCGGAGGGCAGCGGCCACGCGGTCCGCCTCCGTTCGACGGAGCGTCAGCGCTCGCCCATGAGGCCCCTCATCACCGGGTGCATCTCCATGACCTGCTCGCGGGCGATCGCCTCGTAGGTCTGCTGGAGGATGCCGATCGTAAGGAGGATGCCGGTGCCACCGACCGACCCCACGGTGCCGAGGATGTCCGCGAACGCGGCGAGGGCGCCGACCGCGGCCGAGGAGAAGACCGTGACCGCCGGGATGTAGCGCTCGAGCACCTTCTCGATGACGCGCGGGTCGCGGCGGAAGCCGGGGATCTGCATGCCGGAGGACTGAATCTGCTTTGCGACGTCCGCCGGCGCCATGCTCGCGGTCTCGACCCAGAACTTGCCGAACATGATCGAGCCGGCGATGAAGACCGAGACGTACACGACGACGTGGATCAGGATCTGCAGGTTCGACCGGTAGTACGGCGCGATGTCGAGCGAGTACGCCGGCGAAAGGAGCGGGAGGAGCCATTCTTGGAGGCCCGAGACCGTGTTCACGTAGTACGCGAACCCGGACACGGCGTTCGTGCCGCCGGGGATGTATCCGGCGACCCACTCCTTGTGGCCGAGGAACGGCATGTCGGAGAGGGGGCCGGTCCAGAGGAGGAGCCCAACGAGGTTCACGTTCGCAAGCAGCGCCGCCATGAAGATCACAGGGATGTTGCTTGCGTACATGAGCTTGATCGGGTATCGGCCGCGGGCGCCGCGGACCTTTCCGTGCGCAAGCGGCAGCTCGATCCGCGACGATTGGGCGTAGACGACGATGATGAAGACCGCAATCAGCGTAAGGAAGCTCGCGATCGGGTTCGTCGTGTAGTTCGAACCGATGCCGGTGGGCTCTCCCACGAAGAGTCGGATGAACCCGCCTCCGTGGACGAGCTCGGCCGTCGAGAACTCGTCGAGGAGGAAGAAGGTCTTCGGGAACATGCCGCCGGGCGGGTTCTGCACCGAGAGCGGGCCTTCGGTCGCGGGGATCCACGAGAAGAGCCCGGTGAAGACGCCCTGGGCGACGCCGGCCGCGATGAAGAGCGAGATGCCGGACCCGATCCCCCACTTCGAGACGACCTCGTCCATGAGGAAGACGAGGTAGGCGCCGACCGCAAGCTGCGCCACGATCACGGTGCGCGCCCAGTCCGTGCCGACCGCGGCTTCGAACGACGCGTCCGGCGTGAGGAAGCCGAACACCTGCGGGATCCCTTCGACGAAGATCATCACGACGACGAGGATCTTCTGGGTCCCCTGGTAGATCGCCTTGTCTTCCTTCTTCTTCAAGTCGAGCCCGATGATCTTCGCGCCGACGAAGAGCTGCATGATGATCGAGCCCGTGACCGCGGGCCCGATGCCGAGGTGGATGATCGAACCGGATTGGCCGGCGAGGATCGCGCGGAACTGCGCGAACGCGTCCACGGTGTCGCCGAGGCCGTAGATGAACACGTTGCCCATGATGAGGTAGACGAGGAGGATCACGCTGACCCAGCCGAGCTTCGTCCGGAAGTGGACGTGGCCCTCCGGTTTCGTGACGCCCGGCCACCGCTTGATGAGGGGCTCGAGCTTGTAGAGGGCGCTCTTCTCCTTCTCCTCGGTCATGGGACGCGCCTACATCGTCTCCCGATTCTTAAGCGTTCTTAATCCCCACCCGCGGGCGCCTCGATGGCGCCGCCCGCGGCCTGGACCTTCTCCGCGGCACCCGGCGTCGCGGCGTCGACCGTGATGCGGAGCTTCCGCGTCGCGCGGCCCGTCCCGAGGAGCTTCTCGACGCCGAGCGCCGTAAGGTTCACGACGGTCGCGTCGCCCTCTTTCGCGGCCTTGCCGGACGCCAAGAGCTCGGGGAGACGGTCCTCGAGGTCGCGGAGCGTGATCGTGGTGGGATCGTGCACGATCTCGGCCGGGCGCTTGAATCCCCGGTTCTTGTTGATGTACTCCTGCTCGTACAGGTTGAAGTGCACTTTCTTGTGCTTCCAGCGGCCGGCCATGCCTTTGCCG
>JBQTJL010000169.1:0-7161 GCA_052387135.1 Methanobacteriota archaeon
TTCACGAGACCACCTCGGCGGCCTCGAGCGCCTCGTCGAGGATCCGCTCGATGGCGGCCCGCTCCGGGACCGGCCCCTCCGCCCCGCGGGAGGCGACGAGGTCGAGCCCCCTGTCGCGCGCACGGGCGGCCCCGGCCACCGGCGGAAGCCCCGAGAGGGGGCGAAGGACCGGGAGGCTCGACCAGGAGTCGATCGGAGAAAGCGCAAGGTTCCCCACGATGTCGTCGTCGGCGACGAGGGCGTCGTAGCGGCCGGGACCGGAAAGGCGCGCGGCGGCAAGGAGAAGGTAGCCTCGGGTCCCGGCCCTCCCGAGGTCGCGCGGAGGCGTCGGCGCCCGAAGGAGCCGGACGCCGGGGACCCACGCGGCGAGGGCCGCGACGGCCGCGCGGCCGAGGTCGGCGTCGGCGGCAAGGAGGTCGCACGCCGTCCCCCGGCGCATCACGAACCAGGCCGCGAGGATCGAACGCGGCGACTCGACGAGCGTAAGTGCGTGCCCTTCGGAGCCTACGGGGAGGCCGCCCGGCCCCGGGAGCACCTCGTCGAAGACGAAGGCGTGCTCTCCGCGCACCTCGATGTGGAGCTCGACGTCGGGGCGGTCGAGGTCGACGCGCACGCCGCGGTCCTTCCAGCGCGAGAGCACGGCCGCGCCCACGTCGCGCGCGATGTCGAGGCTCGTCACGTCGTCGCGCCCCGAGCGGCGCGCGCGGATCGCGAACGTGGCCCCGGGCCGGAGCCGTCGGTCCGCGGCCCGCAGCGCCGCCTCGCGGACGGATGCGGGGTCGGACGGGATCTCCTCGGCCGGACTCACGGACACGATCCCGAAGACCTTGCGGAGGACGACCGTCGCGTGGGCCGTCGCCTCGGTCCGGACGTAGACGCGGCCCCACTCGCGGTCGATCTCGTGGGAGACGCCTTCGCGGTCGAGGGCGGCCCGGATGTTGTCGCGGAGCGCCCGTTCGAACCGCGCCCGCACCGGTGCGCTCTTGATGCCGAGCTCCCCGTATCGGACGAGGACGATCCCGTGCGGGGCGGCGGCCACGCGGGCCGACACGTCGGGCGACGCCGAAAAAGCTTCCGCCACCTGCCGTTGAAAGTTTGACAATTTAAGTAGAGTTGGACCGGATAAATGACAAATCCCATATAGGATTCCGACTTTATTCGGGCCATGTTGGACGACAAGGACCGCCTCATCCTCACGGAGCTCCGCCGGAACTCCAAGGCGACCACGAAGGAGATTGCCGAGCGCACCGGCATCCCCCGGACCACGGTCCACGACCGGATCTGCAAGATGGAAGCGGCCGCCGTCATCCAGAAGTACACCGTGATCCCGAACTACGAGGCGGTGGGCGAGCCCACCTGCGCGTTCATCCTCGTCTCGCACGATCCCGCAAAGGGGGTCGGGCAGAAGGAGCTCGCGGGCGAGATCGCGAAGATCCAGGGGGTCTACGAGGTCCACGTGATCAGCGGCGACTGGGACATCATCGCGAAGGTCCGCGCGGGCTCGGTCCAGGAGATCGGCGACCTCGTGATGGAGCGCTTCCGCAACGTGAACGGCGTCGACAAGACCGTCACGTGCACGGTCTTCAAGACGATGCGGGAAGACGTCTGATCCCACCATGGGCCATTTCCACGGGATACCGGCCGCCGCCGAGAAGCGGCGGGTCGCCTTGGTCTCGGTCGGCGCGGCGGCCTTCCTCGTCCTCGCGAAGGTCTACGTCGGCCTCTCCACGAACTCGCTCGGGATCCTCTCGGACGCCCTCCACAGCTTGGTCGACCTCGGCGCCACGATCCTCACGTTCCTTGCGGTACTCGCCGCCGGCCGCCCGCCGGACGAGGAGCACCCGTACGGCCACGGCCGGATCGAGAACCTGTCCGCGCTCGCGCAGGTCCTCCTCGTGCTCGGGACCACCGCGTACATCATGTACGAGGCCTACCAGCGGCTCGTCGGGGGGGACGCGCACGTCGTCGACGCGTCGCCCGTCGCCTTCCTCGTGATGGGCGTGTCGATCGCGATCGACATCGGGCGCACGCGCGCGCTCCGGGCCGCGGCCCACAAGCACCACAGTCCCGCCCTCGCGGCGGACGCGCTCCACTTCACCTCGGACCTGGGGTCGAGCATCGTCGTCGTGATCGGGCTCGGCCTCACGCGCTTCGGCTATCCGCAGGCGGACGCGCTTGCCGCGGTCGGCGTCGCGATGTTCATCGTCTTCCTTGCGCTCCGCCTCTGGCGCCAGAGCTTCGACGCGCTGATGGACCGAGCCCCCGCCGGGCTCGGGCCCCGCCTCGAGGTGGCGGTCGGAGAGGTCTCCGGTGTCGTGCGGTGCGAACGGCTGCGCATCCGCCAGTCCGGCTCCCTCCTGTTCGTCGACGTGACGGTCGACCTCGACCGCACGCTCCCGTTCGAGCGCTCGCACGAGGTGACGCACGACGTCGAGCGGAGGATCCACCAGCTCGCCCCGAACGCGGAGGTGCTGGTCCACGCGAACCCGGTCGCGGCCGAGACCGAGCACGTCGCGGGCAAGATCAAGGTGCTCGCCGCCCGGGACCGCGACGTCCGCGGGATCCACCACGTCGCGCTCCGACGCGTCGAGGGCCGGCTCGACGTCGAGGCCCACCTCGAGGTGGACCGCACCCTCACGCTCCGCGAGGCGCACGAAATCAGCGACCGGTTCGAGGCCGCCGTGATGCGCGACGTCCCCGAGGTCCGCGAGGTGACGACGCACCTGGAGACGGTGCACGAGGAGACCGAGGCCGCGGTCGACGTGACCGAGGACGAGCCGGCGGCCGTCGCTAGGATCCGCGAGGTCGTCTCGTCCGTCGACCGGGTCCGGGCGGTGAAACGGCTCCGGCTCGACCGGGGACACGACGGACTCCTCGTCCTCGTGACCTGCACGGCCGACCCCCGGATGCTCCTCATCGACGCGCACGCGCTCGCAAGCCGGGTCGAAGACGCGGTGCGGGCGAAGGTGGCGGACGTCGACCGGATCGTGGTCCATGTCGAACCCGCTTGACGGTGACGAGTGATGGGTGATGGGTGATTCGACCCGACCTATCACTCATTACCCGTTACAGAGGAGTCGTAGAGAGCGTCAGCGGCTCCAACTCCAGCAGGTCCCGCCACTCCTCACGGCAGGCGCACTCGGGGACCCGGTCGAGCATCGAGACGTCGTGCGTCGCGTCGTACGTCTTGATCGCGGCGTAGACGGCCTTGTCGCAGGTGCCGCAGTTGTGCGCGCCCCTCTGCGCTCCTGCGCCCACGGGGTCCGACTTCCCCTTGTGCTGGAGGACGCCGTGGGTGCGCTTCAGTATCTCCACGACGCTCCAGAGCCACGGGGCCCGGTACTCGCCGCGCTGCCACAGCCGCTCGACGAGCGTCCGGTTCTGGATGTTCACGGGGTTGAACGATACGACGTCCGAATGCGGCTCGACGTCGTCGGCCGACCGGACCGCGTCCTCGATCGCGTCGCGCTCCGAGAGGAACGGCGGCTTCACGAGGACATACGCCTTCGCCCCGACCCCTTTGCCCCTTGCGAGCCTTGCCGCCCTTGCGAAGTCCTCGAGCGTGTTCGTCTTGTTCACGCTGTACATGAGCACGGTCGGGTCGGTCGACTCGACCCCGAACGCCAGTTCCAACCGGCATCCGGGCTTCAACGCCGCGAGCGCGTTCCCGAGCGTCTCCTCGGTCACGTATTCGGCCTGTGTCTCGACCGTGACCTTCTTCACGGCGCCCGGGACCGAGGCGAGTATGGCCCGTTGTGCCGCAAGCGGGACCTCGGTCTTGTCCAAGAACGAGCCCGACGTGTAAAGCTTCACGATGCGCTGGTCCTTGTAGGCGCGCGCGAGGGCACGAGAGAATTGCTCGACAAGGTCGCCGTCGTCGACCTTGCGGATGAACGAGTCGTCCGGGTACCCGCACATCGTGCAGCCGGAGTGCATCGCCCACGAGCATCCCCGGGTCCGGAGGATTACGACCAGCGCGGGTTCAGGTGTCCCGAGCGTGGAGTCCTCCTCGGTCCAGACCTTCGAAGGCTCGCGCGGGTCGTCGTCGCGTCCGCGGTAGTCCCGGATCGAATGGACGACCTTCGCGAGCGGCTGGACGATGGGGAGCGCCTTGCTAACCATGGTGCCGCACCGCCACTGCCGCGCCGCGCGAAAGGTCGCGCATCTCGGCCCCTGTCATCAGCGCCTTGCCGACGCCGCGTACGGCGCCTTTGTGCGTGAGCACGACCTCGTCCTCGACCCGGAAGTCGTCGGTCGCGTCGAGCACCCCGACCGCGAAGACGGTGCCGCGCGGCGTAAAGTCGTCGATCTCGACCCTGTGGCACCCTGCCGCCGCGAGCCGGCGCGCCCCGCCCAGCGTGAGCGACAGGAGCCCGCGCTCCGGCACGATCTGGGCGAGCTGCTCGCCCCGCGACACGATCTTCAGCGTGGGGTAGAGCCCGCGCACCTCGGCGCCTTCGAGAAGGAGGCGCCCCGGCGGCCCGAACTGGAAGATCGCGCGCGACCGCATGTCTTCCCAGTGCCGGATGCCCTTCTCGACGCGCTTCGCCGCTGCGGCGCGCTCGATGGCCCGGTCGCGTAGGAGCGCGAGCGAGGCGGGCGAGAGGGGGTCGCCGTCCGCGGCCGTGACCTCGTGGGGGCCGACGACGGGCTCCACGATCGCGCGCTCCTTCTCGTTCAAGTGGACGAAGACGCGGTCGTACGTCCCCTTCGCGACGAGCCCGGCGACCGCCTCGCGGATGAACGCGACCTCGTCGCCGTCCCAGTGCCCGGTCACGGGAAGGTCGTACTGCTGGGACGGGAACGAAAGCTCCAACTCCGCCGGGACGACGCCGAGCGGGCTCGTGACGACGACCTTGTGGACGGCCGAGCGGTTCGGGACGCCGGCGAGCGCGTGGTGGATCGCCTTGTGCGTGCGGGAGTCGCTGTAGGGTTTGCGGTGGCTGCACGGGACGAGAACGAGCACGCGGGCCGAAGGCGGAGGCTCGTACCGTTCCGCAAGGCGCCGTCGGAAGCGCCGGATCTCCGGCCGCGACAGGCTCTCTGTCGAGTTCACGAAGAGCGTACCGCGCCGGAGCACCGGGGCCGCCGCCTCGAACGCCGCGTGGTGCTCGAGGTCGAAGAGGCGGAGAAGCCCCACGAGCTCGGGGCTCGCCCGGATGCGGGCCTCGACGAGCCCGCGGAGATCGCCGCGCCGGATCGCCTCCCGGACCTCGGCGAGTTCCCGCCGGAGCGCCTCGCGGTCGTGGGCGACGAGCCCCTCGTATCCGCGGACCGTGCCCGCCGCGCAGGCGGGGCAGGAGCAGGGGAACTCGGAAAGGTCCGCGACCGGGAGCGGACCTTCGGGCCGCTGGTAGACGCCGCGCCGCGCCGCGAGCAAAGAGCCTGCGTCGTCGAAGAGGTCGACGCCCGCATAGGCAAGCACCGCGAGGTTCGTCGGGGTCGCCGCGCCCGGCGCGTAGAGGAGCGAGGCGGGACCGGCCGCCGCCCGCGTCGAAACGAGGAGGCGAGCGGCGAGCCGCGGGTCCGGAAGCGCCGCCGAAAGATTCGGAAGGACCACCACGGGGGCCCCGCGCGGAACGCCGGCGGGCTCCGCCGCGACGTGGACCGGCGCGGGCGTCCGCTCGTTCGCTTCGCGCGCGGCCGTGCCGGACGCGGCGGTCAAGCTCGGCGGGTACGCGAAATGGCGCGGAACGTCTATGAGCAGCGGGGCGCCGGCCGCGGCATCAGGCGCACGACCGAACGCGGTGCCCCGCGAGCGGATCCACGGCCGGTCCAGCGGCGCGCTCCCATCCGAAAGAAGAAGGGGGGCGGCGGCGGGCGCCCGGAGTCGAGCCGTATGGACGGACGCGACCGCGGGGGTCGAAAGCCCGCCCTCGGGGCCCCAGACGCCGATGCGGGCAAACCCGTCGCGGGCGACGACCTCGAACATGTCCTGCCGCCAATGCGGTCGCCTTTATAAATATGTGGTCGCGCGGAGAACAGCTGTTCGTGAACGGTTAAGCGGGCGGCGGCCCGAAAACGGGAGGCCGTACTGGTGCTGCCCCGTGCGTCCCCCGTCCCTATTCTTCGGTCTGGTCCTCCTCGCCCTCCTTGCGCCGACCGCGCTGGGCGACTTCGCCACGAGTCGCGACGGCGTCGAGGTACAGGTGTCGCCGGACGAGCACCTTCCGGCACACACACCGAGGACCGTCGAGGTCGACACGACGCCGACCCGCCTTTCGCGCCCCGGCGAGGCCGTCGTGAAGGTGCCGGCCGGGTCCGCGCCGGGGGCAAAGACCGCCCTCGCAGAGGGCCGCCTGCTCATCGATGGACCCGGCTCGACCGCCGTCCGCAAGGGCGCCGGGGCCGCGGACTACGTGTTCCGGGGCGCCGAGAGCGCCGTCGAGAACCGCTGCCATATGTTCGGCCATGACGGCGGGCCCTGCCGGCGTCGCGACCGCGTCCAATACGACACCGGCGGCTCGCCCACGCGTCCCGAATCCCCGGGGACGGCGACGGCCTCCGTCTGGGACTTCGCGGAGCGCGTCGCCGATGCCTCCATCCGCGAAGTGGTCGTCGCCTGGCCCGGGCTCCCGGCCGAAGCGCGTGCGGAGACAAGTCTCCCCGAGGCGCCGGGCGTCCGCCGGTCGATCGAGCTTCCGTTCCTTTCGCCGCTGTATCTTGCCGCCGACCTCCCCGGAGGCGTCGCAGGCGCGGCTCGCGACGTTCCCATGCCCCGATCGGGCGCCGTCTCCGGGGGCCCGTCGCTCCCGGCGCTTCCGCGCGCCACCCTCGTCGCTCTCGCGGCCGCGCGAGGCGTCGCCGCAGCCGAGGTCGCGCCGCAGCTCCCCGCGCGCGTCCCCCACGAGGTCGCGGGCTTCCCGCTTTCCTCGGGAGCGCTCGCGACCGCGGGCACCGGCGTCGTCGCGGACACGTCGTTCGGCGCCACGGTGCGCGTGCTCGTCGTGGTCGGAACCGGGCTCCTCCTCGTCCTCGTTCCGCTCCTTCGCCGGATCCTCACGCGAAGCGACGCCGAGCATGCCGCCCGCGCCCGGATCCTCACGCACCTTTCCGCCGAGCCCGGCCTCTCGGTCTCCGAGGTCGCCGCACGATCGGGGCTCGCCGTGAGCACCGCCGCCTACCACCTCGACGTGCTGGAGCGCGTCGGCGCCGTGGTCC
>JBQTJL010000170.1:0-2582 GCA_052387135.1 Methanobacteriota archaeon
GCGTGCGGCCTCCAGGAACACGTCGATGTCGACGGTCGCATCGACGACCACGGCCTCCCCTCCGCCCGCCACAAGATACGACAGGCACCCCTTGCCGACGCGCCGGAACTGCAGGACCTCGGTCTTCCGCAGGCTGTCCCCCACGGGCACGACCGCCACGTCGTACACGGCGTTCCAGCCGACCATCCCGCCGCGGAGGTTGCGCGCGCGGAATCCGGCCTTCGAAAGGAACGCGGCCGCCCGGCCGCTCCGGACGCCGTGCGCGCAGACGGTGACGACCTCGCGCCCCTTCGGGACCTCGGAGACGCGCGAGGCAAGCTCGTGGAGCGGCACGTTCCACGCGCCCCGGATGTGCCAGTCGGCGAACTCTTCCGGGGTCCGGACGTCGAGGAGCACGATCTCGTCCCGCGCGTCGAGGCGGCGCTTCAGCTCCTCGGGCGAGACGGGGCCGGCGGGGACGAGTTCGGGCATTGCGGAAGCATCGGTCGATGCCATACTAATAGCGTTCGCCAACCAACAGGTTTTCCGCACGCGCCAAAAGGAGCTTCGCGGGCATGAGCGTCGCGCCGAGGAGCTTCGCGGGAATGGGCTTCGCGCCCAGGAGCCGAGGGTCGGGACGCCCCTTTTGGCACTTCAGCGCGCGGCGAACCGAGCGACCGAAGGGAGCGAGGCGCGGGGCGCGCACGCGCCCCAGCGGCCGCGCTCATCCCCCGTCATGCCCAAAAATGAGGCCGGCCGCCTGGCCAAGGTCTTGAACGACATGGTCCGCCCGTTCTGCGACGCCCGGCTGCGGCCGGATCGCGATCCCCAACCCCGCGACCTCCATCGCCTCGGCGTCGTGCTTTCCGTCGCCGATCATGCAGAACGACGCGGGCGGGATCCCGAACGCGGCCGAGAGGCCGTCGAGCGCTTCGCGCTTGTCGACGACCGGGCTTGACGCCGGGATCCCCGAATCGACGCGCCAGTCGAGCACGCGGCCCGTGAACCGGCCGGCGCGGACCTCGAGCGGATTTGCGACGAGGCCCGAGAGGGCGAGGCGGGCGGTGGCCGCGCGGCCGGCCTGCGTGAACGAATCCGTGACGACGACGATCGGGACGCCGGCCCGCCGGGCGGCCGCAACGAGCGTCGGGGCGCCCGGGTCGAGCGGGATCTGCCGCACGATCTCATCCAGCCGCGAGACCGGCATCCCGGAAAGATGCGAAGCGACGAGGTGGCACCGCTCGACCTTGCCGTTCGCGCGGACGAGGTCGAGGAGTCTTTCGCCGAGCCCGAGGGAGCGGCCGAGGGCGATCAGCGTCCGGCCCACGAGCAACGTGTTGTCCATGTCGACCGCGATCGCCCGGACCTTCACGGGGGGCCATCCGGTGCGGACCCCATGAATCTTTTACCGGCGGGCCGGATGCCGGAGTGTGAGCGGGACCTACGAGAGCCGTCGCCGGGACGCCCGGCGGATCCTCGCGGCGGCGCTCGCCCGCGTCCGGCCCGAGACCGTGATGCCGCGGGCGTTCCCGGGCGGCGCCCCGACGTCCGGGACGGTCCGGATGGCCGCGGTCGGCAAGGCCGCCCCCGGCATGGCGACGCTCGCTTGCCGTTGGGCCGCGTTCGCCGAGACGCTGCTCGTCGTCCCCCGCGGGGCCGCGGTCGACCGGGCGCATTTTCCGGTGGGGGCGACGGTGCTCGAGTCGGATCATCCGCTGCCGACCGAGGCGAGCGCGGCGGCGGGCGAGGCGCTCCTCTCGATGGCCCGTCGGAACGCGCCGGGCGACACGCTGCTCCTTCTCGTCTCGGGCGGCGGGAGCGCCCTCGCCGAGGCCCCGGCGGTCGAGCTTTCCGACCTCGTCGAGACGAACCGCCGCATGCTCGCCTCGACCCTCGACATCCTCGAGGTGAACTGCGTCCGGAAACACCTCTCCCTCCTCAAGGGCGGCCAGCTCGCTTTGGCGTCCGAAGGACGCATCGTGGCGCTGTACGTAAGCGACGTCCCCGACGACGACCCGTCCGTCGTCGCATCGGGGCTCGTGGCGCCCGACCCCACGACGTTCGACGACGCGCGGGAGTGCCTCGTCGAAGCGGAACTATGGGAAGGCCTTCCGAAATCCGTCCGGCGCCGCCTCGAAACCGGCGCGGCGGGGGACGTCCCCGAGACGCCGAAACCGGACGACCCCGCGTTCGACCGCGTCGAGCATCACGTCCTTGTCGGGAACCACCACGCGCTGCTTGCCGCCGAGGAGGAGGCACGCGCCCTCGGGTACCGCCCGCTCGTCGTCGAGGAGGGGCTCTCGGGCGAGGCGCGCGACGCCGCGGACCGGCTGCTTGCGATCGCGAAGCGGGAAGAGCTCGGGCACGTCGCGGAAGGGTCGCCCTGCGCGATGATCGCCGGGGGCGAGACCGTGGTCCGCGTCGAGGGCGACGGGCTCGGAGGCCGGAACCAGGAGCTGGCACTCGCGATGGTGAAGAACATCGCGGGAAAACCGATGGTCGTGACGACGCTTTCGACGGACGGCGTCGACGGGCCCACGGACGCGGCGGGCGCGGTCGCCGATGGCGACACCCTGGGCCGCGCCAAGGAGCGAGGCCTCGAC
>JBQTJL010000171.1:0-23925 GCA_052387135.1 Methanobacteriota archaeon
CGAACCCCGCGAGCAGGATCTCCTTTGCACCCAGCTCTTCCGCAAGGAAGCACGCCCGGTCGCCATCGGTGAAGCCGCCGAAGTTTGCGAGCCGCCCGAACGGCATCACCTGACAGGTCCCGAGCACGGGCCCGGGGAACCGGTGGAGCCGCATCCGGAGGGCCGCCATGTTGTCGCCGTGCGCGTGGACCGCGACCGGGGTCCCGCGTTCGTTGAGGTGCATCTGTGCCTCGACGTCGCCGTCGAGGTCCGTCACGAGGAGGTCCGCGGCAAGGCCCGCGGAAAGCGCCAGCCCGGCGGCCTTGTCGCAGACGACGACCGGCCGTTCGAGCCCGCGCTCGACCGCCCGCGCGGCCCCGTGCGAGGCGCCCAGGACGGTCACGCTCTTTCCGGCGATCGACGCGCGAAGCGCGTCGAGGGGGAAGGGTTGCCTCGCGTGGAGGAACTTGTCGAGGATCCGGGCCGCCTGCTCGTCCGCCTCGGCGTCGAACCCGAACTCGCGGAGGATGAGCTCGTAGAATTCGTCCCATTTCTCGTACTGCATGGGACTACCGCGGCTCGGGGATCTCGCTCTCGGGCTCGGGCACGCGGGGGGCGTGCCCGACGGTCGCGCGGATCACGGTGTTCGTCGCCGTCCCCACGAAGAGGATCCCGACGCCGAGGGCGATCTCTTTGAGCTCCTCGCCGCCGAACGGGAACCGGCCTTCGAGGAGGTTCCGGACGATCCCTACGGCCGATGTCACGAAGAAGCCGATCGAGACCAGCGTGAACGGGATGATCCAGTAGTTCCAGAGGACGCGGCCGCGCTTCGTGTAGCTGTCGAGGACCTTCCCCGAGGCCGCGACCAGCCCCGCGACGACGAGCCACCAGACGATGTTCGAGACGACCGCGAGCCCCGCATCGAGCGTCGTCGCCTCGCCCGAGACGGAGTTTACGGCGGAGACGCCCGCCGCGATCACGACGAAGAGCGCAAGGAGCGAGGTGAAGAGCGCGACGTTCCCGTGCGTGAAGCCGCTCCACACGTCGCGGAAGAAGCCGCGAACGAGGTCGCCCACGTGGAGCGCCTTCAGGATGAAGTACGTGCCGATCGTGATGCTGATGGCGCCCAATCCCTTGTCCGGGTAGCCCGAAACGGCCGCGAGCCCGTACACGAGGAACCCGAGGGCCATCGGCACGAAGAAGGCGCGCTGGAACTTGTCGTCCTCGAGCGCCTTCTTGATCACGTAGTAGGTCGACTCGACGTCCTGGTTCTGTTTCACGATGATCCGGCGCACCGAGTCGACCCGGACCCGGCTCGTGACGATCGGGAGGAGGTATTCGTCCTCGGCGCCGTCCGTCACGAAGATGCACCGGTCGGGCTTCAAGTCCGAAAGGACGGTGTCGAGCTGGCCCGAGAGGATCCGGTCCGACGTCGGCCCGACCGAAACGGAGCCGGTGATCGTCGCGATCTCGGCCGCTTCGCCCTTGTTCACGATCTCGTCCAGGATGTTGATCGCGCCGAAGATCGAGTTCGCGTCGGACTCCTCGGGGTCGGCGACGAGGAGCTGGGTCGCCGCGGCGAGGTTCGCCGGCCGGCCCACGATCGGGCCCCGGACGCCGGCCTTCCGGCCGAGGTCGTCGTCGCGGTCGACGCAAAGGACTAGGAGAGGCATCCGACGCTTGAATGATGTGCCTTGTGATTATAAAAGGACTTTGGAGAAGGACGGGGTGGACTTCGCTGGTTGACGTTTCTTGGCGGAGCGGGGCTTTCGGCCCCGGGCGGAGCGGCGCCTACGGCGCCGGGCGGAGCGGGGCCTTCGGCCCCGGGCGGAGCGCCTGGTTCCTGTGCGTCGCCGGCTGAGGGCTCGACTCCTGTGCGTCGCCGGACGGACGACGACGTCGCCGGCGTCGTCCCCGCGACGTACAGGAGTGCCCGCGCTCCGCCGAAAAACGCCTACTGTATGGGCGCCGGCGTGAACGTGAGCACCAAGATGACGAGGCAGACGAGCCCGACCAGCCGGCGCTTACCGTCGATCCCGGTGACGTTGTTCAATGTCGGCGGGTGCTGGACCCCCATGAAGGCGACAAGGAGCGCCATCAGGATCCATCCTCCGTAGCCGGCGAAGCCCGGGAAGGGGCCGTATGCGGGGAGCCCGAAACCGAGGATCACGAGCGCGAAGACGGCGGCGTACGAGAGATACTTTGCGCGGTCCCCGAACAGGGCCGCCGCGATGTGGCCCCCGTCGAGCTGACCCGCCGGCAGCAGGTTGATGCCCGTCACGAGGAGGCCGACCCATCCCGCAAACGCCGTAGGGTGGATGATCTGGTTCTCGGCAAAATCGAAGCCCCGCGCCAGGAGGTCGTAGAGGAGCGGCGTCCCGAGGAAGTTCAGGCCCTCGGTGTCCGGGATGAGCACGGGGTCGGCCGCCATGAGGAAGAGTCCGATCACAGTGATCGGGATCGCGACGACGAAGCCCGCGATCGGGCCCGCCGCGCCCACGTCGAGGAGCGCTTTGCGGCCCGGCATGGGCTCGCGCATGCTGATGAAGGCGCCCATCGTGCCGATGTTCACGCCGAAGATCGGCGGGAGCGGGATGAAGAACGGGAGGGATGCGGCGATCCGGTGCCGGCGGGCCCACACGTAGTGGCCGAGCTCGTGGATCCCGAGGATCACGAGGAGCGGGAGCGAGAAGTAGAGGAACCCCCAGAACCAGTTCGCGGGGGCGAAGATCGAGCCAAGCGACGCCTCCGCCATGTCGGCGCCCGGGTTCGCGTACGGGTAATACGCAAGGATCCCCGCCATCACGGTCGTAAGGACCGTAAGCAGGAAGAGCGCCACGTTCACGCCGCGCCCGCGCTCCGTAAGGTACGGTTTCCGGACGACGAAGATCGCGTGCTCGCCGCCTTCGTACCGGAGGATCGGGACGAGGCCGCGCTCTTGGAGTTCGGTCTTCAGCCGTCCGAAGTCCCCTTCGAGGTCGGCCGACGAAAGCTGCACGTAGAAGAGGAGCACGTGCTCGTCGGCGCGCGTGTCGTATACGCGGAAGCGGCGCTCCACGACGGGGCGCACGGCGTCGAGCGTGAGCGGGTCCACGAAGGCAGGGCCCGCGGGCGAGGGTTCCGCCTCGGACATCTACGGGTGGCCTAGCGGGTCCCCTTCCTTAAACCTTGGGTCGAACCATCGGGCCGCCTTCTCGATCTGGTCCTTCGCGCCGACGAGGAGGATCTCGTCGTGCTCGTGGAGGACGAACGACGGCGGCGGCGAGAGGAACTGGTCGACGCCGCGGCGCACGGCCGCGATCGTGACGCCGGCCTCGGCGCGGATCCGCGTCGCGTCGATCCGGGAACCCGCGACCTTCGAGCCGGGCGGGATCTTCACCTCGGCGAACTCGAGCGCGGGCCTCGGCGCGGCACCTTCCTCGACCGCGCCCCGCGCAAGGAGCCGGGCCGCCTTCCGGACCTGCCGCGGGTCCCCAAGGAGGACGATCCGGTCGCCGGAGGCGAGCGCCGTGGCCGGCCCCGGGTTCGCGACGAAGAGATCGCCCCGCTCGAGGCTTGCGACGATCGCCCCCGTGCGGCCGGGGAGGTTCAGCTCTTCGAGTGTGTGGCCGGCCGCCTCGGTCGACTCGCCGAGGACCAAGGCCTGCGAGCCCAGGCCCCAAAGGTCGACGCCTTGCACGAGGTGGAGGAGCGCGTCGTGGGTCTCGGGGTCCTCCGCGGCCTTCTCGCCGAAGAGGTCGGCGAGGCGCTCTTCGATGCGGTTGTGGAGCCGGACCGTGCTCTCCCAAAGGAGGAGCGCCGCGAGCCCGACGCCGATCAAGAGCGGCACAAGGAGCGTCCGCGACGGCACGAACGGGGCGCCGACGATGTGGAGGACGCTCGCCGCGAGGATCGCGACGAACAGGTAGATCCCGTGCCGGACCACGCGGCGGACGGAATCGCCCTCCGCGAGCGGACCGGGTACGTCGAGCGCGGGCGCGACCACGGCCCCTGCGGCGCGGGCGAACCCGACGAGGAACGGGAGCGAGAGGAGCCCGAAGGCGACCCACGTGCCCGCCTCGACGAGCGCGGGGTCGGCCCCGCCGAGCCCCGAGACGGCGGCGCGGCCGGAGAACGCGTTCGCCGCGACCGCGAGCGCGATGATGATCCCCGCGTAGAGGAAGCACCGGATCACGAGCCCGTGGCGCCGCGCGTCCGCCCGCGAGGCAAGCGACGGCGCCATCGCCGAATGATACGTCCGGACGAACGTGACGAACGGCGCCGGCGCCGCCCGCGCGACCGCGTCGGCCATCCCCGCGGAACGCCGAAGGAGGAACGGATTGACGGCGAGCGCGACCGCGGCGACCGCGATCGTGAGGGCGAACAGGTTCCCGCTCGTTGCCCCGAGGATCAGGCCCTGCCCCGCGATGATGAAGCTGAACTCGCCGATCTGGGCCATCCCGATCCCGGCCCGGAGCGCGTCCCGAGGGGGGAACCCGGCAAGGAACGCGGAGGCCGCGACCGCGAGGGGCTTCCCAAGGACCAACACCGCGACCGCGACCGCGATCGGGGCCCAGAGCGCCGGAAACAGGGCGGGGTTCACGAGCATCCCGATCGAGACGAAGAACACGGCCGTGAACACGTCGCGAAGCGGCGCGATCCGGGCCCGGATCCGTCCGACGTTCTGGGCCTCCGAGACCAGGGCGCCCGTGATGAAGGCCCCGAGCGCCACCGAGAACCCGAGCACCGCCGCAAAGATCGCCATCGCAAAGAGCACGCCGAGGACCGTGACGACGAGGATCTCGTCGTTCTCGCGAAGCACGAGGTTCGTGAGCGCCGGGATCACGACGAGCCCCAACGTCACGGAGACCGAAAGGAAGAGGCCGAGCTTCACCGAGAGTTCGAGGAGGCCCCCGATCTCGAGCCCTTGCGTCGCGAACCCGCCGAGGATCGCAAGCAAGACCACCGCGACGATGTCCTCGACGATCAAGATCCCGAACACGAGCCGGGCGAACGGCTCCCCGGAGAGTTCGAGGTCGAGGAGGAGCTTCGCGAAGATCATCGTCGAGGCGATCGAGAGGACGGCCCCGAGGAACAGCGCGTCCGCGGTGCCCCATCCCAACGCCCGGCCCGCCTGGAAGCCGAGGCCGATCATGAGGAGGACCTCGAGCACGCCCGCGACGAGGATCCCCGCGCCGACCTCCCGGAGCCGCCGCAGGTTGAAGTCGAGCCCGACGGAAAACAGGAGGAACACGACTCCGAGCTCGGCCAAGGTCCGGAGCGACGAGACGTCCTCCACGAGCCGGACGGGGAACGTGAACGGGCCCACGATGAGCCCGGCGATGATGTAGCCGAGGATCAACGGCTGGCGGAGCTTGCGGAAGGCGAGGGTCGTCACGGCCGAGACGACCATCACCACCGCAAGGTCCTTGAGGAAGGTGAGCTCCGCCACGGGAACGGATGGTCCCGCTTCCCTCTTGAACCTCGCGATGCCGACCGGGCGGCAAATGCAAGAGGCAAGATGCAAGAGGCGAGGCGCAAGATGCAAGACGCACGATGTGCATGACCGGGCGTGCGGCCCGTTCGCGTCTTGCCCCTTGCGGTCTTGCTCCTTGCCTCCTTGCTCCTTGCCGGCATGCCCCTCGCAGCGTCGCAACAAGCGGACCGCATCGTCGTGTCCGTCTCCCTCGAGGGCGTCGTGAACCAAGGCACGCTCCTCCACGTGGAGCGGGCGATCCGGTACGCCGAGGAAGAGCGCGCCGTCGCGGTCCTCGTCGTCCTCGACACGCCGGGGGGGCTCCTTGCGGCCACGATCGACTTGATCGAGGTCCTTCTGGCAAGCGACGTCCCGGTCGTTACCTACGTGCATCCCACCGGCGGGATCGCGACTTCGGCCGGGACCTTCCTGTTTCTTACCGGCCACGTGACCGCGATGGCGCCCGCGACGACGATCGGCTCGGCGGAGCCGGTCGAGTTCGGGGCGACCGGGAGCCCGAGCGAGGCCCCGGAGAAGGTCCAGAACTTCGCCTCGGAGAAGCTCCGGGCGATCGCCCTCCACCGCGACCGCCCCGAAGACGTCGCGGCGTCCTTCGTCGAGAACAACACGAACCTCGCACCCGAGGCCGCCCGCGAGGCAGGGATCGCGGACTTCATCGAAGCGGACCCCGCGGCGCTCCTTTCCGCGATCGACGGCACCGAGGTCGACCTCGACGGGCGCCTCGTCGACCAGGCGACCACGCGGCGGGTCGTTCTTCGGACCGACGGCGCCCGCATCGTCCCGATCGACCCCGGGATCCGCGGTTCCCTCTACCAGTTCCTGGGCGATCCGCAGGTGAGTTTCGTCCTCTTCCTCGTAGGCCTCTACGCCCTGATCTTCGGGCTTGCAAGCCCCGGCACGCTCGTTCCTGAGACGATCGGCGCGATCCTCCTCGTCCTCGGTCTCTTCGGCCTCTACGTGACGGACGTCGCGACGACCGGGCTCCTGTTGATCGGTCTCGGCGTCCTCTTCTTCATCGCCGAGTTCGTGACGGGACGCTTCGGTCTGTTCTTCACCGCGGGGACGGTCTGCCTCCTCCTCGGGGCGTTGTTCCTTCCTCTCGGCGAGCCGTATCTTCCCGGCTCGTGGTACCGCACGTTCCGGATCACGGTCGTCGTCGCGACGCTCGCTACGAGCGGCGTCGTGGGCGGCCTCCTATGGTACGTCTTCCGCCAGCGGGCGCGCCCGAACTACGAGACGATCCTCGGCCGGCACGGCGTCGCCGAGTCCGACCTTTCACCCGAAGGGCAGGTCCAAGTCCGGGGCGAGATCTGGTCCGCGATCGCGGACGGTCACGTCCGTCGCGGCGAGCCCGTCGAGGTCGTCGCCCGAGAGGGGTTGAAGCTTCGTGTGCGGCGGGCGGGACCGGGCGGGAATGTGCGGGAATGACGGAAATGGCGGAAAAGGCGGAAATGGCGGAAATGACTGACCGGTCCGCGGGCTGCCCCGGTCGGGCTACGGCGGGACAACCAAGCCGGTCCGTCCATTCCCGTCGTGACCATTCCCGTTCCGGTCCGCTCACTCACGCGCAAGGTCGAACAGGAGAAGCCGTGCGTCCGCAAGGCAATCCAGCGATAACGCGTCGCCCCAGACCGTCGCGGCGTCGCGGCGGTGCAGGGTCTCGCCTTCGATCCGCAGTTCCCCGTCGACGACGAAAAGATATAGCACGCGGCCGGAGCGGATCCGCCGGTCGACCGTCCTCCCATTCGGGAAGCGGCCGACCTCCATCGTGGCGTCGCAGTCGAGGCCGAAGTGGTCGCGGTCCGGCGCCGCGATGACGGTCCAGCCTTCGGCGGGCTCCTCGACCTTCCGCTTCGCGTACGTCGGAGCGAGGTTCTGTCGCCGCGGGATGAACCAGACCTGGAAGAAGTGCACGGGCTCGCGGTCCGAGGCGTTCCACTCCCGGTGGGTGACGCCGCGTCCGGCCCGCATGAACTGGGCCTCGCCCGCGCGGACCACGCCTTCGTTCCCCTCCGAGTCCCGGTGCGCGAGCGCGCCCTTCGTGACGTAGCTCACGATCTCCGCGTCCCGGTGCGGATGCTCGGGGAAGCCGTGCCCCGGCTCGACCCCGTCGTCGTTCAGTACGCGGAGCGCCCCGATCTGCATGTTCGTGAGGTCCACGTACTCGTTGAAGCTGAAGCTGTGGCGGGACAGGAGCCACGAGGTGCGGGTGAGACCCCGGTCGTCCCCGCGGCGCACGACGATGCTCATCTCGGCCATCGAAGGGAGACGGCCCCCCCGCGACAAAAGCCTTCCCCGACCGCAACGAAAGCCCCCCAACGTTAAAGGCCCGGAGGCGCCATGCGGCCCCGGGTCACCATGGCGGTCTTCGAGATCCTCACGATCGCGGTCGTGCTGTTCGTCCTCATGTTCCTTGCGAGCGCGATCCGCGTCGTGAAGGAATACGAGCGCGGCGTGATCTTCCGCCTCGGCCGCCTCCTTGGCGCGAAGGGCCCCGGCCTCTTCATCCTGATTCCCGTCGTCGACCAGATGGTGAAGGTCGACCTCCGGACGATCAGCCACGACGTGCCCGTCCAAGAGATCATCACGCGCGACAACGTCCCCGCGAGCGTGAACGCGGTCGTCTACTACCGCGTCGTCGACCCGACCCGCGCCGTGGTCGAGGTCGAGCAGTACCGCATCGCGACCTCGCTCCTTGCCCAGACCTCGCTCCGGTCGATCCTGGGCCAGGCCCAGCTCGACCAGCTCCTCGCGGACCGCGAGCGCCTGAACCAGGAGCTCCAGCGCGTGATCGACGCCGGGACCGACCCGTGGGGGATCAAGGTGACCGCGGTCGAGATCAAGGACGTGGAGCTCCCCCAGGACATGCGCCGGGCGATGGCGCGGCAGGCCGAGGCCGAGCGGGACCGGCGCGCGCGGATCACGCTCGCCGAAGGCGAGCAGCAGGCCGCCGCCAAGGTCGCCGAGGCCGCGAACATCATGCAATCCTCCCCCGGCGCGTTGTATCTCCGCACGCTAGGCACCCTGCAAGACGTCGCGGCCGAGAAGGCCACCGTCGTCATCGTGCCGCTCCCCATGGAGCTCCTCCGTGCCCTCGAAGGACGACGGGAATCGGACAGGTAAGTACTTTATACTTACTTTATAAGTATCCGCCCCAGTGCGCCGCAAGGACCGGGACGAGGAGGACGCCGACGAGGTGGCCCCGCCGGATCCCGAGCATCCACGGGAGCGCGCCGATCGTCGCGCCGACGCCGAGGACGGCGACCCCGATGGGCCCCGTGAAGGCCGCGACGAGAAGGACGAGGAAGACGAGCACGGCGAGGTTCGTCCGGCGAGAGAGCACGCGCTCGCTCCGGTCGGCGAGCACGCGGGTCGCCGCGACGATCGTAAGGGCGCCCACGCCCGCGCCGACGAGGGCGGCCGCAAGGAGCGCGAGCGCCTCGGAGGGCGGCGCGGCGTCGACCCACGACGGCCCCGGGACCAGCGCCTCGGCCGCGATCAAGGCCCCCGAGCGGGCCCGCGACGCGACGAACCACGCCCCAAGGTCGAAGACCGAGACCGCGGCCCCGACCGCCGAGAGCGTCACCAGCGCCTCCTCGGCCCGGGCCGTGGGCCGCGAAAGGAAGGCGACGGTCGCCGCCTGCGACGCGGTGAGGCCGGGGACGAACGCGACGAGCGGCGCCGCGAGCACGCCGACGACGGTCGCGCCGAAGACGCGCCGGGGCGGCTCCGCGTCGGGGATCCGCGGCTGGGGCGGGGGAGGGCGCGGCGACCGCGCCGCAAGCGCCAGCGCCGGCACCGCAAAGAGCCCGGTGAGCGCCGGAAACAGCACCGACCCCGGGAGGCCGAACGGCGAGCCCGCCGGGAGCCCTCGAAGGACCAGCCCGTATGCGCCCGAAAGCAGGAAGACGAGCGCCGCCGCCCCGACCGCGAGCGCTCGCGACGCCGGACCCGTCGTGTACGTCGGAGTCCCTTCGGCGTCGACCTCGTCGCCCGGTGCGAGCGGCCCGGTCCAGACCGTGGCGTCGAGGACGACGACGCGGCCCCGGGGCCCGGCGACGACCGCGTCCGCGCCCGCGACACGCTCGACCCGGCCCCGGAACGCCCCGTTCGGCTCCCGGACCGGCTCCGACCCGGGCACGCGGCGCACGCCGCCGAAGTCCGGCCGCACCGCGCGGACGTACGCGACCTCGTGCGGTTCGACGACGACGAAGAGCACGGCGAGGAACAGCAGCAATGCGGGGATCACGGCTCGGAGCGTCCCGAGCGCGCCCACGGGTGCCCCGAGGAGGAACCGGATCGGAAGGAGGAGAAGGATCGCGAGGACGCTTCCATAGAACGCACCCTTTGCCGAGAGCAGGCCGGCCGCGAACCCTTTCCCGTCCTGCACGAGCCGGTGGCCTGGAAGCACCGAAAGCGCCGAGTCTTCGTCCGGGGCGGCAAGAAAGATCGCCTGGAGCGCCGAGACGGCGCCGTGCGCGACGGTCGCCGCGACGATGGCGGCCGCGACGGCGATCCCGGAGGGGCCGCCCGCGGCCGCGGCGGCGCCCAAGGCAAGGAGCGCCAGCGCGTTCGGGTGGAGCCCCGGCACGAGCCCCGCGACCGCGCCGAGGACCGCACCCCCCAGCGCAAAGAGCAGGGCTCCCATCCCTAGCCCCACGAGACGCCGGCGGGCTCGGCGAAGACGCGGACCTCGCCCCGCGAAAGGTCGACCCGGCCCACGACCCGGACGACCGCGCCGGGACCGACCGCGGGCACGTCGCCCCGGACGAGCACCGAGGCCTCGGCCCCGTCCTCCGCGACGACCATCGTGGCTCCGCGGCCCGCACGCCACGGCGACACCGAGACCACGGTGCCGGACACCTGAACGAGCCCGCCCGCATGGAGGGCGAGGTCGGAGACAGCGACCTCGGGGGGCTCGACGAGCTCGGCGATCGCGCCAAGGAGCCCCACGCCCCCGACCGAGAGCAGGATGACCGTACCCACGAACCGCATCCGCCGCGGCTGTCCCGCATCGGGCATAAGGCTTTTCGTGAGGTCGCGACATCCCGGCCCGATGCTCCCGCGGCACTTCCTCTCGATCTCGGACCTCCAAGGCGACCTCGACGCGGTCCTTGTCTCCGCTGCGAAGCTGAAGAAGGACTTCCGGGCCGGTCGGGGACGGCCCGCCTTCAAGGGGAAGACGCTCGGGATGATCTTCGAGAAATCCTCGACCCGCACCCGGGTCTCGTTCGAGGCCGGGATGACGAAGCTCGGGGGCCACGCGATCTTCCTTGGCGCAAAGGACATCCAGCTCGGCCGCGGCGAATCGATCGAAGACACCGCGCTCGTCCTCTCCCGATACGTCGACCTCCTCGTCTACCGCGCGTTCCGCCACGAGAACGTGGTGGAGCTCGCCCGGCACGCGACCGTGCCTGTCGTGAACGGGCTCTCCGACCTCGAGCACCCGTGCCAGATCCTCGCGGACTGGCTCACGATCCGCGAACGGAAGAAGACGCTCAAAGGTCTGCAGTTCGTCTACGTGGGCGACGGCAACAACATGGCGAACTCCTACCTCCTCGGCGCGGCCCTTGCCGGGATGCACGCGCGCGTCGTCACGCCCCCGGGGTACGAGCCGGACGCGTCGATCGTCGAACGGGCCGAGCGCGTCGCCGCGAAGACGCGGGCCCGGATCGAGGTCCACAACGACTTCTCGAAGGCGTTCGACGGAGCCGACGTCGTCGCGACGGACACGTGGGTGTCGATGGGCGACGAGGAAGAGAAGGAGCAGCGCCTCAAGGACTTCGCCGGGTTCACCGTGACGGACGCCGAGATGAAGAAGGCGGACGACGAAGCGATCTTCCTCCATTGCCTGCCCGCCTACTACGGCTACGAGGTCGAAAAGGAGGTCGCCCACGGACCCCGCTCGGCGGTCTTCGACGAAGCCGAGAACCGGATGTGGGCGCAGATGGCGCTGTTGGTGATGTTGGATAAGGGCCAGCGCAAGCGCAAGCGGTAGCGCAAGCGCGAACGGTAGGGCATGGGCCCCCCCGTGAGCGGCACGTCACGCGGATTCTGTCTTTCCATCGACTCACCGAAAGGTTATGCCGCATCCCGTCCGCGCCGACCACGGTAATCCGCGATGGGACGCCAGCGTGTCTACACCGTCGCCGCCGCATGCCTCGTGGCGCTTTCCGCCTCGACCTTCGTCCCGCGGGGCGCCGTTGGCTGCGAGGCCGCGGCGGATCCTACGTACGCGAACGCGCGGGGGTCCGGCTTCGGACTGCGCCTGCGCGCGCCGAGCCTCGTCCCCGGCGACATCCAGATCCTCAACGTGACCGCGAAACGGTCCGGGCCCGGCGACGCGCGCGCCGAAGAGACGTACCAGAGGATCCGCCAGACGGATCCCACCGGACGGTTCGCCGTGCTCGCCGACCTCGTCCTCGTCCGCTCCACCGCCGTCGCGAACGTGTCGGACGCGCCGCTTGCCTCGAAGGGCACGGTCGACACCGAGATCGCGAACGTGACGCTCCTTGACGGGCTCGTCACCGCGAACGCGGCCCGCGCGATCGCCGTCGGGACGGCAACACCCCGGAACGCCACCTTTTCGACCCTCGGCAGTGTCTTTGCGTCCGTGACGGTCCGCGGGACCCCGGTCGTCGTCGACCGGCCGTGGGTCTGGGTCGACCTTTCGAAATCCTTCGGCGCCGGCTCGTACGTGATGTTCTACGAGCGGTGGGGGTACGTCCACGTCCCGCAGCGGGCGACGATGGACGGCTTCTCCGCCGACGTCGACGTGAACGCGATCCACGTGGTCCTCCGCGACATCGACCCGGGACGCCCGGGCGACCAAGGGGTCGACCTCGTCGTGGGGCACGCGTTCGCGCACGCCGATTTCCCGATGGAGCCCACCTGCATCCCGGTCCAGCGCGTAATCGGCGAGGCGACCGTGCTCCGCGAACGCACCGCGCCTTCGCTCGTCCCGGTCACGGTCGGGTTCGTGGAGATCGGCGAGCTCGGCGGCCACGAGCATCAGGCGGGGAAAGAGATCGATCCGGCGAACGTCTGGGCGAACGCGTCCCAGAGCGACGCGCGCGGAGCGATCCTCGGAGGCGAAGCCTCGGAGGCGCAAAGCTTCGCCGAGGTCTCCGACCTCTGCATCGCGCTCGCCCCGGCCTCGTGCTCGATCTCGGCGACCGTGGTGCGGAGCGACGCCTCCGCCCGCGCGGAGGGCTACCGCGCGTGGGCGGCCGGGACCAGCCGAATCCTCGGGCTCAAGATCCTCGGCGTCGACGCCTGCACCGCCGCGCCGAGCGTTCCGTGCACGCCCGCGCCGAACACGGTCCGGCAGGTGGGAGACCTGAAGGTGGTCTTGAACGAGCAGATCCGGGACGACGCGGCACCGGACGACTGCGACGAGACGATCACGGTCCGTGCCATCCACATGACGCGCGCCGACGGGAGCCTCGACGTGGTCGTAGGGGAGTCGGTGGCGGGCGCGTTGTGTTGCTGACGCTTTCCGGTGATGCGTGATGGGTCATGGGTGATGCGCCCCATCACCTATCACAAATCACCGAACACGGCGTCATCGCTCGACCAGCGCCACGACTTCCACGCTCGCCGACCCCGCGAAGCCGTCCGCGCGGAGCTCGAGCGTCCACTCGCCCGGGCGCGGCCGCAGCACCGCGGTCGGGGCCGAAAGGCCGGTCGTGCGGGTGTACGACGTCTCGTGGACGGCGCGTCCTTCGGGGTCGAGGAGCCGGACGTAGAGGGTGCCGTTCGTCGGGAAGACCTGCGTGCGGACCTGGATCTCCCGGTGGCGCGCCTCGACCGCAAACACGCGCGCGGTCTCGCCGTCAAACGGACGGTCCGAGGCGAAGGGCACCGACGCAAGGGACTCCTGCCCCGCCGATTGCCCGACGAGGACGACCGCGACCGCGATCGAAAGGAGGACGACAAGGAGCGTGAGCTTCGGGTGCCGCGCGAGGGGCCCCCGCGTCGTTCGACGCATCGCCCGCCACCGCTCCCGGAGCTCGACCCGCGTCGCGATGATGCGGGCGCCGACCTCGGACGGGAGGCCGAGGCGGCCGATCGCCATCCGGTAGTCCTCGAGCGTGGGCTCGGCGCGCTCGTCCCGGACCGATTCCTCGAGCGCGAACATCTCGAGGTCCTCGCGGACCGCTTCGAGGGCCGCGGCGCGTTCCCATTCGAGGAGGAACCGGATCTCGTGCTCGACCTCGCGGAGGTACTCGTCGACCTCGGGCACGGGATGCGACGCGGGCGACGGGGGCGGCGCGGTCGGCACGGGGAGGCATTCCGGTCCTCCGGTTTATAGGATTCCCCGGCTACGCGTCATCGAAGTTGGGCACTCGTTGAAGCCTCGGCAGCCCGGAGCCCCCGTGATCCCCATGGCCCGAATCCTCCGGTCCGAGCTTGCCGTCGCGCGAACGGGCGCCCTCGCGTTCCTTGTCGTTGCGCCCGCGGTCTTCACGATCGTCGCGGCGACGCCTTCGAGCGTCATCCTCACCGACGACTTCAACGACGCCACCACCTCGACCGCGACCTGGAATTCGATTCAGGGCGGCGGCCACGGAACCGGATGCGGCGCCCACTCGGGGTCCACCGCGCTCTACTTCGATGGAGGAGGTTCCGCGTTCCGGAGCGCCCAAACGAAGCTCCTCGACGTAAGCGCCGGGGCGACCATCACATTCTGGCTTAGGATCGGGAACGAACCGGCGCCCTCCGGTTGCGAGAACGCCGACGCCGAGGACGAAGAGGACGTGATCCTTCGGGTCACGGGTGCGAACGCCCTGTCGCGGGATCTCGCGGTGTACGATTCCGAGGACTTTCCGACGTGGACGCAAGCAACGTTCGTCTACGTCCCCTCGGCGACATCGCTCACGGACGAGCACCTCGTCCGGTTCCAATGGTTCCAAGGGCGCCACAGCGTGACCCTCGGCTCGGACCAGTGGGCGATCGACGACGTCGTCATCAGCGGTCCGAGCCTCGTTCCCCGGACGGCCTCCGGCGCATTGGGCTTCGTCGGCGAAGCCCTCCTTCCGGTCTTCCCCTGCGCCGCCCCGATCGGCGCGCCCTGCGAGGGCGGGACGTTCCAGGCCGATCTTGCCGGGACCATCACCGGGACGTACGGCGCGGCCTCGTACACGATCGGCTTCGACACGACGACGAAGCCCCTTCAGGGCGATTTCGTCTACGAGGAGTTCCTGTGCGGCGCGACGACCGGACTGCTTGCCGGGCGCGCGAATGGACGCGGAGAGATATCGATGAGCGGCCTCAGCGGATCTCTTACCGCGATCGAGGAGATCTCGGGCCAGTGGGTCCTCGGCGACACCACCACGGCAATCACCTCGTTCCGCATGACGTTCGACTTCGAATGGCTCCGGACCGGGACGTCCGCGGTCCTGTCGCTCCAGGACGTCGTGGTCGACATCGGGCTCCCGCACCTTCCCGACCGCCGGATCGTCGACGGCGCGGACCTCGCGGGCGTCGCGACGTTCGTGCCCCAGGGGTCCGGCGGCGCCCACGTACCGTCCTGCGACGAGCCGGACACCGACGTCGTCGGGCGCTTCGCGGGCGAGACGCAGATCGGATGGAACGGGTGACGGGCGCAAGCGCAGGCGCAAGCGCAAGCGCAGGCGCGGGCGCACTGTGCGCCCTCGCCGTCGCCTTTCGCAACGGCTAAGTGCTCGCCCTCCGCTGCCCTCCGCGCGGACGGTGGGCACATGGCGGTGAAGCGGGAACAGGTGGCAGCCGCGACGGGGATCGTCGCGCTCGCGCTGGCGATCGCGACCTTTGTCCTCGTCGGGCAGGCCGGCTTCATGGACGAGGGAGTCACGGAGACGTCCGCCGCGGAGGCCGCCGAGATGATCCGCGAGGAGGAGCGCACGGTCCGAATAGCCGGCGTGACCATCGCGCTCGGCGGCGCCTTCCTCCTATGGTTCGTCGGCGCCCTCGCGAGCCGCCTTCGCCTTGCCGAAGGCGGCGCGGGACGGCTCTCGGGGATCGTATGGTCCGCGGGCGCCCTCTGGGCGTTTTCCTGGTGGCTCGCGGCGTTCTTCTTTTCGGGCGCGGCCGAGCTTGCGACCTACTACCGCTTCGACGAGGGAGCGAAGTTCGCGATGCTCGCGGCCGGGGGTTTCCTCGCGGACCCCATGATCGGGTTCGTCCCGGCGACCCTGCTCCTTGCGACGTTCTACCTTTCTCGGCGCACGACCGTGCTTCCCGCGTGGCTTGGATGGCTCACGGGGGCGACCGCTCTCGCGTTGCTCCTTGCCGGCGTCGCTCCCGCGTTCGGGACGTGGCTCGGGATGCTCGCGTTCCTGCTTCCCGTCTGGATGGTCGCGACGTCCGCGACGCTGGTCAAGCTTTCTTGACCTTCTCCCAGTCGTCCATGAACTGCTTCAGCCCGATGTCCGTCAACGGGTGCGTGAAGAGGAGCTCCAGCACCTTGAACGGCATCGTCGCGATGTCCGCGCCGGCCTTCGCCGCGTCGAGCACGTGGATCGGGTGCCGCACGGAGGCGGTCAAGACCTCGGTCTGGAAATCGTAGTTGCCGTAGATCTGCACGATGTCCCGGATGAGCTGCATGCCGTCCTGCCCGCGGTCGTCGAGGCGGCCGATGAACGGGCTCACGTAGGCGGCGCCGGACTTCGCCGCAAGCAGCGCCTGGTTTGCCGAGAAGACGAGCGTCACGTTCACCGGGATGTTCTCGGTCGAGAGGATCCGGCAGGCTTTGAGGCCGTCTTTCGTCATCGGGACCTTCACCGAGACGTTCTTTGCGAGCTTCGCGTATTCGCGGCCTTCCCGCACCATCTCGTCCGCCCGCGTCGCCAAGACCTCCGCGTTCACGGGGCCGGGCACGATCGACGCGATCTCCCGGATCCTCCGGACGAGGTCCCCGCCCTCCTTGGCGATCAGCGTCGGGTTCGTCGTGACGCCGTCCAAGACGCCCCATTCGACGGCGGTCTTGATCTCGCCCGTGTTCGCCGTGTCGAGGAAGAATTTCATCGTTTCGCCTCCGGCACCCGTTTCGCCCCCGGCGGCCCGGCGACGATCGCCCGGGCCCGCGCCGCGATGTCGGCCGCGGTGAGCCCGTACTTCTGCATGAGGATCGCCGGGTCCCCGGACTCTCCGAACGTGTCCTGCGCGCCGATCCGGGCGAGCCGCGTCGGGTGGTTCTCGGCGAGGACCTCCGCGACCGCGGACCCCAAGCCGTTCACGACGCTGTGCTCCTCCGCGGTCACGATCCCCTTCGTCTCCCGCGCGGCCGCGATCACCGTCGCGACGTCGAGCGGCTTCACGGTCGGCATCGAGACGACCCGCGCGTCGATCCTCTCCTCGTCCAGCCGTTCCGCGGCCTCGATGCATTCGAACACCATCGTGCCGGTCCCGATCAGCGTAACGTCGGTCCCCGGCCGGAAGACCTGGGCCTTCCCCAGCTCGAAGCGCCGTGGCTCCTCGACGGGGAGCTCGGGGACGTCCGCGCGACCGCACCGGATGTAGCAGGGGCCTTGCGCCGCGGCGACCGCCTTCACGGCATGCTCCATCTCGGTCGAGTCGACGGGCGCGACCACGGTCATCCCGGGGAGCGCGCGCATCAAGCCGATGTCCTCGAGCATCTGGTGCGTCGCCCCGTCGCCGCCCACCGAGATGCCGCCGTGGGTCGCCACGATCTTCACGCGGAGGTCCGCGTAGCAGATCGACTGCCGGATCACGTTGTACGTCATCCCGGTCGCGAAGGCCGCGAACGTCGAGACGTACGGGATCTTGCCGGCGCAGGCGAGCCCGGCCGCCACGCCCATCATGTTCGCTTCCTGGATCCCCATGTCGAAGAACCGGTCCGGAAAGAGCGTCCCGAACCGCTTCGTCTTCGTCGAGAGCGCAAGGTCCGCGTCGAGGACCACGACGTTCGGGTTCTCCTGCCCGAGCTGGATCAGGGCCTGGCTGTAGGCGTCCCTTGGGTTCCGGATGAGGAGCTTCTTCGGCTCCGTCATGGCCGCACCCCCACTTTCTCTTCGTACGACTGCCGGAGGCGCTTCTCGTAGAGGTCGAACTCGGTCGTCGCCTTCACGACCTCGCCCTCGGACGGGGCCTTGCCGTGCCACGACAGGGAGCCTTCCATGAACGAGACGCCCTTCCCCTTCACCGTCTTTGCGATGAGGATCGTCGGCCGGCCCCGGATCTCCTTCGCCGCGTCGAGCGCCTCGAGGATCTGCCGATGACTGTGCCCGTCGACCTCGATCACGTGCCACCCGAACGCGCGCCACTTGTCCGCGATGGGCTCGATCGCCATGATCTCCTCGGTCGGGCCGTCCGTCTCGAGCCCGTTCCGGTCGAGGATCGCGGTCACGTTCTCGAGCTTGTAGTGCGCCGCCGCCATCGCGGCCTCCCAGACCTGCCCTTCCTGGCATTCCCCGTCGCCCAAGACGCAGAAGACCCGGCCCGGACGTTTGTCGAGGCGGATCGCGAGCGCCATCCCGACCGCGCCCGAGAGGCCCTGCGCCTCGGAGCCGCCGTTGAACTCGACGCCGGGGGTCTTGCCGCGCGCCGGGTGCCCTTGGAGGTGCGAGCCGGCCTTCCGCAGCGTCTTCAGGTCCGCGATCGGGAAATACCCGCTCATCGCGAGGCACGCGTACTGCGCGGGGCACGAGTGGCCCTTCGAGAGGATGAGGCGGTCCCGCATCTCCCAGTCCGGGTTCCGCGGGTCGTGGTGGAGGTGCGCAAAGTAGAGCGAGACGAGGATGTCGATCACGGAGAGCGAGCCGCCCGGATGGCCCGAGCCCGCGTGGTGGACCGCGTCGATGATGAGGCGGCGCGCCGCAAGGCTCTTTACCTCGAGTTCGTGGATGACGGCGTCGTCGTACGGCATCCGGGACTCCCCGCCTCTCGTAGCCACCGAATCCCTATATAGCTTAGTACTCGACGGAAAGGCCCGGGACCGCCACGCCGCGCCCCTTATCGACGCGGCCGACGACGGCGACGTCGAACTCGCGGCCGAGGGTCTTCCGTGCCGCCTCGACCGACGATTCGGGAAGTACCGCAAGGAAACCCATCCCCATGTTGAAGGTCCGATACATCTCGTCGTCCGCGACGCGGCCGAGCTCCTGCATCTTCGCGAAGAACGGCGGCACCGGCATCGGCTCGTCGATCACGAACCGGACGCCGGAATGGAGCCGCGGCAGCTTCGTCACCCCGCCGCCCGTGATGTTCGCAAGCCCGTGGACCGGCGCGGCGCCGAGAAGCTCGAGCACGGGCCGGACGTAGATCGCCGTTGGTTCGAGAAGATGCTTCCACAGGGCCTGCCCCGCGAACCGCTCGCGGAGCCCGACGCCGGCGTCCCGGAAGATCGCGCGGGCGAGCGTCAGCCCGTTCGAATGGATCCCGGACGAGGAGACGCCGACGAGGACGTCGCCGGGCCGGATGCCGGCCCCCGAGACGATCCGGTCCTTCCGGACCGCGCCGAGGCAGGTCCCGGCAAGGTCCAGACCTTTCACCACGCCGGGCATCTGCGCGGTCTCGCCCCCCACGAGGCTCACGTTCGCAAGGCGCGCGCCCCGGTCGAGCCCGCGCCCCACGGCCCGGGCGACCTTCGGGTCGGCCCGCTCGACGACGAGGTAATCGACGAACGCGAGCGGCTCCGCCCCGACGCAGATGCAGTCGTTCACGTTCATCGCGATGCAGTCGATCCCGATCGTGTCGTATTTCCCGACCGCCTCGGCGACAAGGACCTTCGTGCCGACGCCGTCCGTGCAGAGCGCGAGCGCCCAGTCGGGCCCGAAATCGACGAGGCCCGCGTAGTGGCCTTCGAACGGGAGCGGCGCGCCGAACCCTACGCGCGAGAACCGGACGGATCCGGCGAGCGCCCGGATCGCCTTCTTCGCAAGGGCGATGTCGACGCCGGCCTTCGCGTACGTCATCGGCCGCCGCCTGGCTCCTTGCTTCTTGCCGCTCGCTCGTCGCCGCTTGGCCCTTGCCACGGACGCCCCATCCGCCGTGGGTTACATAAATCAAATCGTTGTCGTGGTCCGGATCCCGAACGCCGGGAGGTCGTCCTTGTCGGCGCCGTCCGCGACCGAGACGAAAAGACGCGCCACGGCGCGTTCGGAGCTGGAAAGGAGGACCGTCGCGGTGGGAAGCGGCGCTGAAAGGTCGAGCACGGCCTCCCCGGAAGCGGCCTCGACCACGAACCGGGCCTCGGTCACGGCCGAGCCGGGCGGCAGAGGGTCGGCATCGAGGGCGACGACGCGCGGCGTCGGGCCCCGGTTCACGAGGAACGCGTACTCGGAGAACGACGTGCGCGCGCCGGAGACGAGCGCGATCTCGGACGCGAAGCTTCCGTCGTCCCGCGACTCGAAGCGGAGGACGTAGGACCGATCCCCGGCGTCGGGACCGGGCGCCCACGCGACCGGGACGTCGGAGCCTCCGGAGCCGTCGTCGAGAGCGTAGGCCGAGCCCACGAGAAGAAAGACGGCGAGGATCCCCAAAGGAACCGTGCGCACGCCGCCCCGTTCCCCCCTCCTGCTAAAAGGCTTCTTGTCCGGGTCGCCCGGACGGACCGCCTCGGGGCGGCCTTCGCCTTCGCCCTCGCCCTCGCCTTCGCCCGAGGGAGCAAAGCCAATAGAGACTCATCAACCGGCCGGGGATACACACAGGGTCTCCGGATACTTCCGACAGGATCTCGCGAAACTGCTTATCTTCGGCGTTTTCGACGGTAGGCCGATGAAGTCCCTCGCGATCGGCCTCGGCGTGGCGGTCCTCGCCATCGCCGCGAGCCTCGCGCCGCTTGCCCTCCGCGGCGAGCCCGCGACGCTCAGCGACGCGCCGGTCGCGCTCACCGGGACCCCGCGCTTCTCCGACGGCTGTTGCCAAGACCCGTACTTCGGCGTCTTCGTTGGACAGGCATCCCTCGGATCGGGCTTCGTCGTCGCGGTTCCGTCTGGGGGGTTGGACCCGCGCGACGAGCCCTTGCATCTTACCGGCCGCACACAGGTCTTCACGGACCCGAACGGCGCCTCGTGGACGGTCTCGGAGGCGACCTACGCGGGCGGCGTCGCGTGGATCGTGCCCGTGGGCCCTGCGGTCCGGGACGCGACGACCGGCGGCGTCTACAACTTCGTGGCGCTCTACGACTTTGCGGCCCTCGACGCGTACGGACCGGGCACGGTCTGGGTCGGCTCGGACCTTTCGTCTGCGCCAGGCGCAACGCTTTACGAGGCCGCCGGCCTTACGCTCCTCTGATGCCGCTTGGCAAGCAGCAAGTGGTCGTCGACGGCTCCCTCGGGGAAGGGGGCGGACAGGTACTCCGCACTTCGCTCACGCTTGCCGCCCGTCTTGGGCTCGCAACGACGATCGAGAACATCCGGGCGGGCCGCCCACGGCCGGGTCTTGCGCGCCAGCACCTCACCGCCGCCCACGCCGTCGCGACGGTCTGTGGCGGCCGCCTCGAAGGCGCCGAGGTCGGCTCGACGCGTCTCGCCTTCACGCCGGGCGCACCGCGGGAGGGACGGTTCCGCTTCGACGTGGGGACCGCGGGCTCCGCCGTCCTCGTCGCGGAGACGTTGATCCCGGTCGCGGCCGCGGCGCCGGGTCCGGTCGAGGTCGAGATCGTGGGCGGCACGGACGTCCCGTGGGCGCCCTCGTTCGACCACTTCGCCGAGGTCCACCTTCCCCTTTCGCGCCGGTTCGGGATCCGCGCCGAGGCGAACTGCGAGCGCCGAGGGTTCTACCCTTCCGGGGGCGGCCGCGTCCGCCTCCGCGTCGAACCCTCGGAGCTTTCGCCCGCGGGCCTTCTCCGCGGGCCCGTCGCCCGGATCCGGGGAGGGATCCGGATCTCCCGGCTCCCGGACGACGTCGCGTCGCGCCTCCACAAGGCGGCCACGCGGCCGCTCCGGGACGCGGGCCACGACGTCCACGTCGAGGTCGAACGCGTCGACGCGGACGATCCCGGCGTCGTCGCGACGCTTGCGACGGACTCCGGCACCACCGTCCTCGGTAGCGACGCCTTGGGCGAAAAGGGCGTCCGGGCGGAGGTCGTGGGAAGCCGCGTCGCGATTGCGCTTCTCGCCGACCTTGCGGCCGGCGTCTCGGTCGACCTGCATGCGGCCGACCAGCTGATGCTCCTTGCGGCACTCGCAGGCGGATCCTCGTACACGGCGCGCGAAGCGACGTCGCACGCGACGACGAACTCGGGCGTCCTTGCCCGCTTCCTTGGCGAACGGGTGCGGATCGAGGCGGCGCCGGGCGGGCTCGTCACGTTCCGGTCGACGGCGGGCCCGCCGGCCCTTCGTCCCGCTGGATCGTGAGGAGCCGCGCCCCGCCCGGGTCGATCCGGACGACGAACGTGTCGCCGAGCGGCGCGAGCACGGCCTCGATGTCCCGCGCCCGGGGCCCGAGCGCGAACACGGAATTCCCGAGCATGCTCATCGACGCCGCGCCGCCCGCGCCCTCGACCGCGGCCAGCGCGTCGAGCACGGCGTCCGACGCGAGGCCCGTCCGGCGCGCAAAATCCGCCGAGAGCCGCACGAGCTCGGGCAACGTGGGCCGCTGCAGAAGGAGCGCCAGCGCCTCGTCGCCGGCGTCGCGGATGCGCTTCCGTCGCACCGGATCCGAAAGGACGCGCGGGGTCGCGACGGGCTCGCCCACGACGCAGAGCACGATCTCGGCGTCGGCCGCGACCTTCTCCACCGCGCCCCACGGCGGAAGGCCCGGTCTCCGGCGGATCTCGACGCCGCCGGTCCAGGCCCCGGCCACGTCCCCGAGGCCGGTCCGCCGTTCGACCTCGGCGACGTGCGCGGCCCGGAGCGCCTCCGAGCGGCCGAGCCCGGCGGCCTTCGCGACCGCAAGCGCCGCCGAGAGCGCGCCCGCGGCGCTCATCCCGAACCCCTGCGAGACGGGGAGGTCGAGCTCGGTCCGGACCTTCGCCGAGACCGGGGAGCGCCCGAGGAGAAGCTCGACCGCGCGCCGCGTGGTAGCCGCGTCGCGCGCCGGTTCCCCGTCGATGAAGACGTGGATCTCGGGCGCCGGAGCCGCCGACAGGGCGACGTGGCTCGTCGCGCCAAGGTCGACCGAGAAGCCGGCGCCCCGGCTTCCTTTCCGCTCCGGGTCCGGCGCGTCGTCGTGGATGCTGAAGAACCCGGTGATGTGGCCCGGACAGAACGCCGCCGCTTCCGGCATCCCTAGCCTCCGAGGAGGATCGACCACACGCCGCGCGCGACCTCTTCCTTCGTCCCGGTGACCCACCGCTCCGCGGCGGACGTGACGACCGCGACGCGGGTCCCTCCGCGCGAGACGTCCTCGAGCCGGTTTGCGACGACGGCCCACGAACCGTACCGGGACGCCGAGCCCCGCGCCCGAGAGACGAGCACGGAATCCGACACGTCCGCTTCGGCCTTGAAGGAGACGAGCCGCCCGCGGAGGTTCGGCTTCAGGCGCTCGAGGAACTTCGGGGTCGCGGTGAACCCCACATCGAGCCGGTCCTTCCCGCTCGGGATCTTTCCGGGCGCGGGCACGGGACGGAAATCCGAGATCGCGGCCGGCACGAGGACCCAGTCGTGCGGGACCGGTTTTGCCGCCATCGCGAGGAGGTCGTCCACGGTCGCGAACGGGACCGCCGGGAGGTGCCGCGGCGGAGGCGCCGATCGCGACGAGAGCCACAGCTCGACATCCGCCCCGAGCCGGAACGCCTCGGTCGCAAGGGCCGCGCCGGTCGCGCCGGTCGATCGGTTCGAGACGACCCGCATCGCGTCGATCGGCTCCTCGGTCCCGCCGGCGACGACGAGGACCCGTTTGCCGCGGAGCGTCCCGGGCCCGAGCGCGCGAAGGACGTAGGCGACGACGTCCTCGACCTCGGCGACCTTTGCCTTCCCTTCTTCGAGCCGCGGCGGCACGACGGTGCCCCCAAGGCGGGCGAACCGTTCGAGGTTCTCGCGGTGCGCCGGGTTCTCCCACATCTCCTCGTCCATCGCGGGGACGACGAGCACGGGTCGGCGCCCGAGCGTCGCCGAAGCGAACGTCGTCGCGGCCGAGTCGTGGATCCCGTGCACGACCTTCGCGAGCGCGTTCCCGGTGCAGGGCGCCACGAGGAGGAGGTGCGGGTCGATCGAGAGGTGCTCGACCGCGCCGGAGAGCTCGCGGACCACCGGCCGGCCCGTCGCAAAATGCAGCGCGTCGGGGTGCAGGATCCCTTCCGCCGCGCGGCTCATCGTCGCCGTGACCTCGGCCCCGTGCCGGATCAACTCCCGCGCAAGCCGGACCGACTCGACGGCCGCGATCGAGCCCGTGACGGCAAGCACGATGCGCTTCCCCGACAAGAGCCCGGAGCGCGCTCCTCGGATGCGGTCGGCCGGGTGCACGACGCTTGTATGATGACGTTGTTATAAAAACGCTACCCGGAAGCGGGAAGCGGGGAGCGGGGAGCCGGGCGGTGGGCTGGCAGCAGCGGTCGCCAGCGCCGGCAGCCGACGAGGAGGGCC